>JBCCEG010000034.1:0-9739 GCA_039030455.1 Myxococcota bacterium
CGCCAGCGAAGCTGGCGCCGACCACTCGCTCCCCCGCCCCGCCCCTTCGGGGAGGGGAGGGGGGCGAGGGGAGGGGCGGGGTCGGGTTCCTTCGGAAAGGGGCGGGTTCCTTCGGAAAGGGAAGCGCAAGCGCGGTCTCTCCGGCTCCGCCGGCAGCTTCGCGACGGTCGGGGGGGATAAAGGCAAGCGCTGGACCGGAGGGAAGGGCGGGGGGGATAAAGAAGCCGCGGTAAACTCCGGTCCACTTCTTGCTCTTCCCCGAACGTAGTGACGGGCGGCGCAGCCGCAAGGAAGAGGTCACCGAATGGGTTTGGAGCGACGGTCTGCTTTTCGTTTCGCAGAAACAAAAGGCGAGCGAGGAAACAAACAGGAAGACCGGCGACGAGGCGTAGCGCGATACGCTATTCGTTCATCGTTTTGAGTCCGCCGGCTATCATCAAACAGCCGCCTGGATGCTCGCAAGCGGCTGCACCCATAAGCAGCGCCAGCACGAGTTCGCCTTGCGCCCCACTGTGTTCGCTCGCTCGCTACGCTCGCTCGCGAACACCCTCATGCTTCGGGCGCAGTAGTCGGCGAGCGCCAAAATTTGTGTGAAAGGCTCACACGCACCCTCGTGCCTCGCGGTTTGTTTTGCCAAGCGTACTAAAAAGCGCGTGGGGGGGTTTTCAATATTTTTTCCACCCTACCGCGCTCGATGTCTACTAAAAATCGCCTGCCAACTTTGGCTAAGTCGCGTTTCGCGGGTAGGCGCGCTATCGTATCTCGTTCATTATCGCCGGAGGCGATTATTAGATCTCTCGAGTATTTATAGATTATTTTTGAGGCCGAGCTCTTGTGCTTTGTAGCCAGGGTAAAGATCGCGGACCACCTCACGTGGTAATCCACTATGCTCCTCACCTTATGAAAATTGTCGCAGCAACGATAATAGCTGAGAATAGCATGGGATAGCGCAGTATACCATTTAACTATCGAACTGTCGGGCACATTCGTCAAGTTTCTAGCTGGCGCCGGGCGGCACTTTGCGGTAATTATTAATCGAAAAGTGCGCAGCTTCTCCAGAATAGCCTGAAGAGGCGCTATTACCCGCAGAGAGCGGTTTCTGCCCAGCGCTTGCGCGACCCCGACCACCTCGCCCCTGGTAAGCGGGTGGTTAAGCAATTTGCGCTTGGTGCTTGTACGCTCAGGCTCGTCGCCCCGAAGGGGAGAACTTTTTGTTGCTGCCGCTTCGCACCGAGTGCTGCTGGGTTTGTAAGAACAAGACACTAATGAGGGGGTGCAAATCACCTGGCGCGTAGCGCCGAGCAAGCGTCGATTGGGTTCCAAATCAGGTATTAACCATATTGAGCAAATAGCCGCTCGGTAGGGCGCACCCTGCTTGGCGTTTCCAGTCGCCCAATCAACGGCGCCCGGGCACCTTATCACTTTCTGACTATTGTTATTGCGGGTTATTGGGGGGCGAGGTGGTCGGGCAATCGGATCGCACCCTGCCCTCTGAGCAGTACAGTTTTTTTTTTTTTGCGTGTGTCGGTTTAGCATTACACTCAGGTGTAAGTGGGCTTCTCTAATATCCGTGGGCAGAAGGTTCCACGCCAGATCATGAATAAACTGCGACTCCCGGGAGAGCAGGTCTCAGAGGGCAGCCTTTGATCGCTGCTCTTGGGCAAATTTGTGTGCAAGTTTACGCGCTGTCTGGAACAGCGCCTGTTTGGCGAGAAACCGTGATCCCAGGGACAACTGCGTTTTTTTAAGGCCCCACCCAAAAGCCTCGAGAGCGAGTTGCTGAAGTTTGTTGTTCCAGGCCTCCTGCCGTTGCGCGGCCTTTAGTTGGATACGCGCTTTCACCCGACGGCGTTTCTCGAACTCTTTAGAAAACCGGCGCGTAAATTTACTTACAGGGATCCCCTGGATATAAGTCTCTAGGAATTGAACATATCCACTAGCGACATGCACGCCACCTGAATGACTACCTTTCGCGTAAGGAGCGCGCCCTTCGGGCGCAGTCGCCAACAAACTGGTGTGGGAGGCGCATAGTCTCGCCCGGGAGTAGGTCGGATGCCGCAATTCTAGAATCAAAGTTTTTAGGAAAGCTAAGACCCGCTGTCAGATCTGGTCCACTACTTGCCGGGGTCCCGCGATGCCCAGGAGAGCGTCGTCCGCGTAGCGGGCGTAGCGAACACGCACGAACGACCGGTCCCGGTAGTCTCGGATAAACACGCCATAGCGATTAGCCGCCCGATGTTTTACAATCTTCTGCACGGAGGAGTTAGACACAATAGTACATCGCGACTCCCCATCCCGGAGCTTCTTAAAGGTTAAAGCCGGCGGCCACTTTTTCACGCATCAAGCTGGTGTAGGAGCACCTGGCGCCTGTGGTTTCCGCTGACCAATGGCACACTTAATTCGAACGGCTCTCTTGTATTTCTCGTTTATACGCCGCTGTTTTTTTCGGTTGTATTCATTTTGAATGCGCTCAACTTGCTCGTCTAGCGAGTGCAGGTAAATATTGCCGAGTATGGCGGCCCCCGATGTCTTGTCTTGTTCTTGCAAACCCAGCAGCACTCCTTTCTCACCTCTTGTTTGCGCGCTTACTTGTGCCTGCAAGGCGCGAGGACCGCGCGCACACAGTTTGTTATATTGTGAGAGTCTCGGGCTAGCGCTAGACTGCCGATATCGTGTGAAAGGCGCATCCGCCGATATCGCGTGAAAGTGGCCGCCTCTTTTTGTTTGCGCTCGTTCCACTTCTTCGGCGAAGGTTCGCAAGCGCTTAGTGGCGACCCGCCGAGACCCCTCGCCAGTGTTAAACATTGTGTGCAAAAGGTCGAAGAGCCGTGGATGACCAGCGCGCTCACGAATGGAAGACGCCAATCGTCGACCCTGTATAGATTCCACGCCGGGGGATTGCGCGTTACCTACAAAGTGCGGCATCCTTCACTTTCGTATGTCTAAAACGACTAACCAGGAGGTTCCTATCCAATGGTCTTTAATCTGTTTAAAAGCAGAATGGCATCCAAGGCGCGTACGAAACCCGTGGGAAAATTGCGAGAATATTGGATCGAAAACAATTTCGAGCACCAACAGTGTAGCTTCTTTGATTTCGAGCTCTGGAAGTGCCGCTCACTCTGAAATCTTGGTAGACGTAAGAGACGGCACTTGAGTGCACGAATACTGTAGGCTCACGAAACAACGAGCTTTTGCCCCCTCGAAGCGTCTGGGTCGTAAACGGCCGAAGGCCGCTATTGTCTTGTCTTGTCTTGTTCTTACAAACCCAGTAACTTGCCCTCTTTCCTGTTTGCTTGCTTGTTTTCGCTTCGCTCAAACCCATTCGGGGAACGAAAGACCTAGCACTCCGTAGCACGACAATACGTTCGACGCCCAGGAGGTGCTGTGCACAATGCGCCGACCCTTCGGGAGGCGCACACGGTGCACGTGAGCGCATCCCCGTTCACTAGTGGCGAGCTTTGCGGCAACAAATTTGTAGGGCGCCAGCTTCGCTGGCGCCCTGTGCGCTCGGGCGCTCCCGGTGCTTGCGCTAGCAGTCGCGCAAGTCGGCGGGGCGAGTGCTGCGCGAGACCTACATCACCTCGGGCTCGTACAAACGTTGACTCGCGAGTTGGTGAAACCCAATCGGTGAAACCGAAGCCGCGGGTGCTTATTGTGCTCGCAAAACCGCGGCTTCGGTCTTACGAGCCCAACGAGCTGGCCATAAAGTTTGCGCAAAGCGCCGTGGGTGCGTTCTAACCAGCCGTGAGCGCTTGTAGAATGTACACTCGCCCCGAACGTAGTGAGGGGCGAGGGGCGGCGATAAGCTTCTAAAGCAGCTTTGCGGTTATCTACCGTTAAAAGGCGAGCACAAAAACGAATAGGGTACTTTGTCTTAGGGGTCTCCGGCTTCGCCGGGTGTTCACGTAGTCTCATTAGTGCCTCTAGACGGCGTCCTCAAAATAGAGAAATTCGGTCATTTACAGATGAAGTATCAGTATTCAAGTATTTTGATAGACCTGTAGTTAGGGTGCGAGTGAGTGCTCTTCCAGCGCTTGCGCGACTCCGGTACGACCCGTCCCCTCCGGTCCCCCCTTCGGGGGGACGGGTCGTACGGGCAGAGCGACGGTGAAGAGCAAGAGCACACTCGTCAAAAGCAGGATCTGTTCACGAAGAGTTAGGGCCATTTATAGGTTGGCACCGGTATGCCGAAATGGTGACGTGCCGAAATTTATGGCCCCTCCCTGGGTGTGTATCTAACATAACCCACCCTCGCAGCCATCATCCGCAACCCGTGCATCTTTGTCAGCGCTCCCTAGGCAATACTGGTGTGTATCAGCGTCGTCACGATTTGTTTCGGGCATGAGGAGCCTCCCTTCCCCCATATTCATTGTAGTACCAGAGCATCGTCCGCACCGTGACTAGGCAATCCACGCTTTGACTCAGCGACCCGTATTCTCATCTGTGCTTGGCCTTCGGCCAAGCACTCGCGTTTACCACCCGGTTCCCGGGAGGTACGAACAAGCGTGATGGATATACGTTGATGTGCTCGCCGGTACTCCGGGTCCGGTGCCGTCCGGTCCCCCCCTCACTACCTTCGGGTCGCGCAAGCGCTGGACCGGACCGGACCGGACCGGAGGACACTGGCGCTATCGGTGTTTGCTGCTTCCGTGAGCCACTTTTTCACGAGACCTGGTCGTAGGCCCCCGATGCGCGCTTCCAGGCACTCGCTTCGCTCTCCCCTCCGGGGCCGCCCTCCTTTCCCTTCTTTCCCCTTCTTTCCCCTTCGGGGAACGGAACGAACGACCAGGCTACGCCCAATAGCAGGTGCGCAAGCAGGCTACGCCCAAAGCACCAAGCTTCGTGTTTGTGCGGCGCGCAAGCAAAACTTGTTTTGCTTGCGTGCAATTCGCTCGTCAAAGTGGAGTGGAGAACCCCTCACAACGTAAGGGCAACCATCGTCGAGATTTGTTTTCCTACGCGACCACAAGATGACTTCCGTACTCTAGGACATCGCGGACCCTTCGTCCACCCCCCGGCGCAGTAAGCTTCAGGCCTATAAATCGCTGCTTGCGAGCAAAGGTTTTCAAGTGGTACGCGCCGTCCACTAGTTGCGCCCCTTCGGGGCGCTACTAAGGAGCTTTGCCCCACGAGGCCGAGGCGCGTAACGCTTAACCACGTAAATTGCCAGCGCCGAGACTTTGGGACCGCCAGAGCCGGATTACCGCTTGAACCCTTGTGCGCACGCGCAAGCGACCGGTATGGCACCTGTGCAGCGGGTTGTCGTCAGTGTTGCGGTGCGTGACCGCCCAAACGTTCTCACCGGGTTGTCTCGGGTCGCGAAGCGCCGGGGCCCCCCTTCTTGCCCTTCTTTCAAAGAAAAAAGTACGAACGAACGTAGTGAATGGGCTTGCGAGCGCTCCGGCTCCGCTGGCCTCATCCTCTCACTCTTGCCCTTCGGGCAAGAGCAAGAGCAAGAGCAAGCAAACAGGAAGAGGCCGGGGGGGATAAAGAAGCCTTTCCCTTCGGGAACGAGCAAGCGCACTGGGAAGCCAACGATCGGTTGGGCGCAGCAATTGCACAGCTATTGCGCCGTAGGACATAAAGGTATTGCCGTAGTCACCTCTGAGGGCGACCTATTTTTGTTTTAGCTTGCGAACTTTCGCCGAAGAAGTGGAACGAGCTTTGGCAAAACCAGATGCGCACCCCTTCGGGGTGCAATGGCCGAGCGTCCCGGACGCTCGGCGGTACCGCGTCAAGAATCCCACACGAGTGCTGCGCTTTGTCCCCACCGGCTCCGCCGGCCTCTCCCTCTGACCTGCACTCGCTTCGCTCGTGTTGCCAGCTCACTACGTTCTCCCCTTCGGGGCGGCAAGAGTGGAAGAGCAAGAGCAGACCTTCGGTGCTTGCATAGTGCCAAGCCACAAGCACGCGGCTCCTCGCGGAGGAGTGTATCCCTACGGTTATCGGATGTACAGCTTCGCACAATATTGTTGTAATAAAGTTTATGGCTCCTAAAATCGAACTTATACCAGATAAGTATTGCTATAGGCACAATGGCCAGCGTTCTCCCCAACCACTCTCAGGCGTAGCCGTTCGCCGAAGGCGAAACCCAACACTCGCTCAGGCTACGCCTGGGGGGCGAGTGCGCCTCACTACGTTCGGCGCCAATCGCTCCTCACTACGTTCGGAGCGAGTGCGCGGAGGGGCGGGGAGCGCTCATCATCGCCCCAGCACAGATCCACACGTGCTAGTCTCCTAGCATGTGGCTCTTGGGTAACACAACTATAACCGAGAGGCCCTCTTACGGGTGTGAAGTTCCGCCTTCTTTTCCTTCAAGAGTTTTAGGATTTCCTTCCAGGTGTGTTCGGACCTTTGTGTGATCATTGTCTCGTAATCAGTCGTTTCTATGGTTTCAATTAGGGCCTTGGTTTTGGCGGTGTGCAGTTCCAAGCTAGTAGGGTGTTCGCCTTGCAGTTCTAAGTTCTTCTTCAGGGCCTTATGATAGTGCCTTTTGAATTTGGCGACTAGGTTTCTGTCTGAAGCATATTTTGCTTTGTGACAGTTTCTATGCAGCAATTGTTTGTTGGATCTGCCATCCAAGATTTTTCTCAGGTCGTATAGCACTCCGAAGCCTTTCGGCACTATATGATCGATGTTTAGGCCTTTGTATCATTTTATTTGTAGGTCTAGTTCTTCTTGGCCGAAGACGGTGCGGCTCACTGCGTTCGCCGCCATGTCTTTCTTTCGCTTGTCATCTACAGGAGGGTTCTCGGGTTCGATTATTCTTTCTTCCCAGTCTATAAGAGGTTTCATGCAGGCGTTGCATAGGCCTTTTTGTTCGCCGTATTTCACCTCATGAAGTTTGTTACTCAGTTTTCCGATGTGCATTATTCTTTCGATGTATCCTTGTCCATTAACTAAGGCACTGTGGTTTAGGAGTTTCCTGTTGGGAGCAAGGGATACCCATGGGTGGTCCACGGCGTTTTTTCATAGGCATGGGATCTGTTGAGTGATGTAGCCGTGTTCGTTCTTGATATGCAGTTGGGTTCATTTTCCCGTTCTGTCCTTAAGGAATGATGGGTATATTTTGCATCTGGACGACCCTCTGTATTTGTGGAAAAGGAATTTTTTGCAGCGTTTGAAAATATAGTAGTCTAGTGCAAGTCTAAGGTTGGTTTGCTTTCCACCGGGCGAGAAATACTCCGATCAGCCTCTTAGGAGGAGAGTCAGTTTCGAGATGAGGGTGCCCAAGGAGGTGTTCCTCTGTTTAGAATTTGTCATAGCTTTGATTCTGTTTCTTAGGGATTTGGTTGCAGTGCTAGAGGGGTAGACATATAGGCCGAGCCAGTCTATTAGTCTTCCGACAGCTTTTCTTGGCGCTCTTATCAACCAGTTGACGCGAGTTGGTTTGATTAAATGGAAGGTTCAGGAGAGGAAATCGAGTTTCTTTCCTACCGATCAGTGGATGCGTTTCGTTTTCTCATTGGAGAGTGTTAGGCCTCTCACCTTTAAGAAGTTTGTTACTGCTGGTTCGACTACCGGTAGGGTTGCTGGGTTGTTGACTCCTATAACGAAGTCGTGCGCGTATCTGACTACTCATCCTTTATTGCGGGCGCCAGCCGGCTTCGCTCCCCTTCGGGGCGGCCTTCGCCTTCCTTTGGATTTAGATAGGTTTTCGTTATCAACTCTTTTTAGGAATTCAATTTTACCTTCGGGGGTGTGTCATCCTTTCCATGGGTGAGAGGGAGAGTGGGTCTGTTTTACGGTTTCAGAAACGAGGTTTTCAAGCCCGTCTAGTGTTCAGTTCATTAGTATGCGTGATATGATTCCGCCTTGTGGCACTCCACTGTTTGGCCTCGTCCCCGAAGGGGAAGGCGCAGTTTTGTCGTCGGCGCACTTATTACCAATTTTCTCTTTTTCGGGGTCGATGCCGATTATAGGCGCCTTTAGTATAGCTGCGAATAGCACTTTGAAGTCGTTTGGAATTGGCACGTTGGTGATTAGCCATTCGTGACTGATATTGTCGAAGCATCCTTCGATGTCGCAGTCTAAGAGGCTGGGGTTAGAGAAGAAGGATCCCTTGTGGTTCACCATGACGGAGCCTGTGTTCCTTAGGGGTTGCATCCTCTTTCTATTGAAGCCTTTTCTTCTTCTGAACATAAGTCTGTTGGCTAGGTACGAGACGGCTTGGTGGCAATTTCTCCCCGGCCTGAATCCGAAAGAGGTTTCGTCACCGAGGGGTTCCATGATGGGTTCGAGCACTAGTTTTAGGAGCATTTGGATCCCTCTATCTCTGATGGTGGGGATGCCTAGGGGTCTAAGTTTACCGTTGGCTCTCGACCTGTAGACCCTTTTAATGGGGTCAGGGACGAATTTGGTGAGGTTGTTAATATTGATTCTGTTTTTAGTCTCTTTGACTCAGTTCAGTTTAATAGTTAAGTTGTTGGCGTTGGATTCTTCGATTATCTCCTGTAGAGCTTGCACTGGGTTGTTTAGCAAGTGGTTCAGCTCTTTTCTGTATTCAGCTATGACATGCTTCATACTTTTGCTTTTGAGAAGTCTTCTTTGCCTTTCTCTAGGGTTGAGGTTTCTAAATCCTTTTCTATTAATCGCTTGGTCCGTTTTTCCCTTAGCTAGGCACAATTTGTCCTTAAGCAGTTCGATTCTGTCCTCGAGGGCGCTCAAGGCTTTTACAGTGTTGTCGGTAGCACCTGGTACGGGTTTGAAGCAGATTCCGTCTATGCCCGGAGTCATTGACCCGGGGTTTCTGCTAAGTTTCTCGATGGCGATGATCCTTCATAGCAGACATTTTAGTCTTTCCCCGGCTTGGGATTTTAGGTCTGAGAAGGCGGAAAGGTTAATGTTGTTGAAGTTTATCTTCGGTTTTAATTCCGTACTTAGTGTAGCTGTGGCCTTTCTTTCCTCCTTATGGTATTCAGTCAACATCTTTTTGAAGAGCAAGTTTTGTGTTGGTCATATTCCATCGTTCAGGAGAGTTTTGGCTATTTTCAGAAGTTTGACTTTAGTGTCTCTTGGTGTAGGGCGCCAGCTTCGCTGGCGCCTTTTCCTACCCTGTCCTAAACACGTCAAACTGGCTCTACACGTTACCCTCAGTTCATTTCCTAACTGATCTATGCCCCCTGATGGGAGCATGCCTCGTCGAGTTATACCCTGTCTAGTTGTCTGGGGTCGTGCATTCCTGTTTGCTACGCACCTGTTGATTTCGTTGGAGGTTGGCCGTTCCGATCCAGCGAGGACATTACTGTTCCCCGTGGGGTCAACCTCTTCGGTGATGTCTTTGTTGAGATGGTCAACGCGTGCAGTGAGTACGGTCACTGCTGACAGCTCTACACAGACCAGCGAGACTCCCTGTTTGCTGAGGTAGATATCGACGGCTCGGTTAACCGCAAAATATCCAGGTATAACCTCGTTGGCCGCACGTAAACTAAATATAGCGAGATCTACTGCGCCGCCAGAGTGGCTTGCAATGCTGGATAGTGGGGGGTAGCATTTATGTTGGTTACTTCAGTTCAGGAGTAGTTGTCTCCCCGCGCCTTCGGCGCCAGCTTCGCTGGCGCCCTTCCCCTTCGGGGACTCCAGCGCTTGGCGCCGAACGTAGTGAGGCGCACTCTTCCTGCCCTCGCCAGCGCTTGCGCGACGCCCCTTTCCTCCCCTCCCCTGCTCTTTATGCTCTTTGTCCCCCTCCGGTCCACTCCGTGGACGCGGAGCGGACAAAGAGGGCGGGGCGGGTTTCGCC
>JBCCEG010000035.1:0-9673 GCA_039030455.1 Myxococcota bacterium
ACGAACGTGAGTGAACCTCTGATGACGCGTCGAGAAGGAATCACTTGGCATCAAAACGCCGAAGCGTACCAATCTTCCAGGATCAATCCACCGAGTGTTTGGGTTTTTGGGTGGGCTATTGTCAAATGTTGTGTACGGGGGCATTAGGATGGCACGAACACTAAGGGGCGAAGGTCTCCGGTTGGGGTTGCAACAGGGCAAACTGGAAAAGGCCGCGGAGATCGCGCGCAACCTGCTGGCGACCGGCATTGATCCCAGGGTGATCTCCCAAGCCACCGGCTTATCGCACCAAAAGCTAACGGCGCTGCGTCGCAAGTAGCTCTTGCCGACCCGGTTGGGCCGCTTGAATCCGAGTAGGAGTGACGGCAGTCGCCGTGCTCATTGATAGAATTCATCGCGCAGCGCGGCCGCCACATCACCCAGGGATTCCCCCTGGTGCTGCTTGAGAAAAGCCAGGGCCTGACTTTTGATTTGGGCGGTTGAAGCGGAAGCACCGCCGTAACCGTGGTGCATGACTTGATCGAGAGAATAGCCGGCGACGGCAGAGGCCGCCGCGGCGCGAATCAACGCGGCCGCCGGCGGGTGTTTAAAGGCACCGGCGCCAATGCCGGGCACGCGCGGGTTGGTTATCCCCGCCTGTTTGGCGGCGACGGCGGCTTGGATGGCGCGGAGAAAATCCGTTTGAGCTTCTTGTTTCGAGTAGGAATCAGCAGCCCGGCTCTGTAACGACGTCACGCGGGTGAAGATAAACGCGGCACGGAGATCTTGGGGGAACCACGTGATGTTGCGCGAAAAGGGGTTGGCCGCTCCCTGCTGTTTGAGAGCGTTATACCCGTCTCTGCCGGTGCTCCCTTTGTCTAGCCGCGCGAGCACGGGCGCGGTGATGACATGAACCTGCCCTAGGTCCGAAGAGCTCCACCCGTGGGTTTGGTAAAGAAAGTCCGAGCTCTCCGCGCGGCTGAACAGTTCGGCGATGGCGGGGGCCTCGCCAAACACAATCCGCTCCTCTCGCGCGTTGCCGGTTCTGGTGTACCACCCGCCCGTGACCTTGTTGCCCGCCACGAAATACCCATGCACTTGCCCTGGATTGGCGGCGCCATAGGCAAAAAAAGCGTCGGTCACGCGCAACCGGCTCCAGTCCAACACGGGCAGCGGGCGTTTGAGGAGTTGTTGAGCGTTTTGATCGCTTTTGTACGCATAGCTCTTTACCCGCGCGTCTAGATTGTGACCTTGGCCGTGGCGGGCTTGCGCCCGGGCTTTTTGCGGCGCGAGCAGTTCAATCTTGCTGTTGATGGTTTGGCGTCTGTTGTCAAAGTCGCGTTCCGTGGCTCTATTTTGTCGCAGCGCGGCGGAAAAATAGGAAAAGTCGCGCCACTGCTCATAGCGGAAAAGGCCTTCTTGCATCTGGACGACAAAATCCGCCGCCTCCCAACCGGATACGTCTTCCATGCCTCCGCCGGAACGAGACAGGGCCTTGGAGCCACAAGAGAGCCCGCAGCCCTCTAGGCAAACCAGGCAAAAAACCAGACGCGGCGCGAGGCTATGCCACCACATTGACCAAACGCTCCGGCACGACGATCACCTTTTTGGGCTTTTTGCCTCGCAAAAATTTCGCCACTTGTGGCGAAGCCAAAGCCTGTTTTTCCATCCGCTCTCGGTCGCTGCCCTTGGGCATGGCAATGACATCCCGTTTTTTGCCGTTGACCTGCACCACCACCGAAACGGTCTCGCACTCAAGCAGAGTCGGGTCATATGTCGGCCATGTCTCTTGCGCCAGCAACGTCTTTTGCCCCAGCCGCCGCCACAGCTCTTCAGCGATGTGCGGCGCATAGGGCGCGAGAATTTTGAGAAAGTCGAGAAGCATTTCTCGATTTATCGCAGCCGTAGAGACGCGATGAATCGCGTCTCTACGCACCGTGGATTCATCCGCGACCGCCTGCGCGGCCGTGAGTTCGTTGACGAACTCCATCATGTGCGCGATAGCCGTGTTAAAGCGCAGCGCTTCCGTCTCCTCCGTCACCTGCTTAATCACCCGATGGAGGCTGCGGAGGCTGCGCCTCTTTGCTAAATGCTCATCGGATGTTGCGTCAGCTGTAGTGGGCTCACGGCATAAACGCGGATTGAGTTGCCCTGTTTCCTCATCCACCACCAACCGCCACACCCGATCCAAAAAGCGGCGTACGCCTTCCACACCGCTGCCTTGCCACACTTTCACCTGCTGCAGCGGCCCCATGAAAAGCTCATACAATCGTAATGCGTCGGCACCGTAACGCCGCACAATGTCGTCGGGGTTCACCACGTTGTGCTTGGACTTGCTCATTTTTTCCATCTGTTGTTCGACAACAAAAGTTGACTGGGTCTCTTCCTGAAAACTTGAGCGTTTCGCGCCGACGGAATGAGAAGGCACATCATAAGCATTTTGATCGCCTGGATTGCCGCGAAAGCGGGAATCCACTCCCGTACGCGCCACCGATCTTTCAGGAGGATCCTGTTTAACCACCCACCGATCTCCCTCCCGGCGCACTTGGTCTGGTGGATAGTATTTGCCTTGAGCGTCGCGATAGCTGGTGGCCAAAATCATGCCCTGGTTAAACAGCTTGGCAAAGGGCTCGCGCGTGTGTACTAAACCGCAGTCGTAGAGCACGTGATGCCAAAACCGCGCGTACAGCAGGTGCAGCACCGCGTGTTCCACGCCGCCGATGTACAAGTCCACCGGCATCCAATAGCGCTCGGCTTCCGGCGAAAACGGCGCTTGATCGTTGCGCGGGTCCAAATAACGCAGGTAGTACCAGCACGACCCCGCCCATTGCGGCATGGTGTGCACCTCGCGCTTAGCCCGCGTTCCATCGGGCAGCGTCACCTCGCGCCAACTGCCCGGCGCGCGAGCCAGTGGAGGTTGGCCGTCGGAGGTGGGAGTGATGTCTTCCATGTGCGGCAGGGTTATCGGCAAGGCGTCCGCGTCAAGCGGCACCACCGTTCCATCGTCACGCATGGCCAACGGAAACGGCTCGCCCCAGTAGCGCTGGCGTGAAAACAACCAGTCGCGCAGGCGATAGTGCACGCGCCGCTTCGCCCCGCCCAACCGCTCCAGCTCCGCCGCCGCCTTGTGCTTAGCCTGCTGGACCGTCAACCCGTTCAACCACTCGGAGTTGACCAACACGCCGTCGCCCTCGTACGCCTCTTCTTCGACGGACTTATCGCCGCCGTCTACCACCTGCTTGATAGGCAAGCCGCGCGCGCGGGCAAAGGCGTGATCCCGCGCGTCGTGGCCGGGCACGCCCATGACGGCGCCCGTGCCGTAACCGGCCAACACATAGTCGGCCACCCACACGGGGATCGGCGCGCCGGTGACCGGATGGACCACATAGCCGCCGGTGAACACCCCCGTTTTGGCCCCCTGTTCGCCAGTACGCTCGCGCTCGGACCGGTTGCGCGCTTGCTCCACGTACGCGCGCACCGCCTGTTCGTTCTCGGGCGTGGTCAGCTGCTCCACCAACGGATGCTCGGGCGCCACCACGCAAAACGTCACGCCAAAGACGGTGTGCGGGCAGGTGGTAAAGACTTCTAGCGCGTCGCGTTCCGCATCCGTAGAGACGCGATTAATCGCGTCTCTACAACCCAGCATCGCGTCCCTCCAGTTCAAATCGCAAGGAAACCGCAGCAACACTCCCTCGCTCTTGCCAATCCAGTTGCGTTGCATCTGCTTGATGTGGTCGGGCCAGTCCAGCTTGTCCAACCCCGCCAGCAGTTGCTCGGCGTAGTCGGTGATGCGCAACATCCATTGCTTCATCCGTCGCCGCCGCACCGGATCGCCGGTTTCCACATACCGGCCGTCCTTGACTTCTTCATTGGCCAGCACCGTGCCCAACGCGGGGCACCAATTCACGGCCACGTCGGCTTGGTACGCCAGACCTTTTTCATAAAGCTTTAAAAAGATCCACTGGGTCCACTTGGTGTAGGCGGGGTGGGAGGTATCGATCTCACGGCTCCAGTCATAGCTAAACCCCAACCGTTCGATCTGCCGCCTGAAGTTGGCTACGTTGCGCCTGGTGATCGCGGCGGGATGTTGCCCCTCTCGAATCGCCGCGCGCTCGGTGGGCAGGCCGAAGGCATCCCACCCCATGGGATGCAGCACGTTGTAGCCTCGCATGCGCTTAAGCCGCGCGATGACGTCCGTGGCGGTGTAGCCTTCGGGGTGGCCCACGTGCAGCCCCGCGCCCGAGGGATAGGGGAACATATCCAGCACATAGAACTTGGGCTTGTCCTTGAGACGTTCCACGTCGGCGGGAACCTGGAATACCTTCCGTTCCCGCCAAACCCGTTGCCACTTAGGCTCTATGTTCGCGGGGTTATAGCGCATGCTCTCTTTTTCATGTCATGTGGTGGCGAGAGAGGGACTCGAACCCTCGACCTACGGATTATGAGACCGCCGCTCTAACCGCTGAGCTACCTCGCCGTGTTAACAAATTCTCCTACTCTTCGCCATTTCTGTAGTGGATTCCTGCTGGAGTTTACTCCCGCGCAGGCGGGAGCCCACCAATGACAATAGAAATGTATTATTTTTTTCGTTCGACATGCGTTTTTACCCAGCCGCAAGGCGGGTTTCTCCACCCTGTCATTATTAGGTCCTCGCTTTCCCTTCCCCAAAAAGTTTGTCGCTCCGCTCCAATACTTTTCGGGGCCCCCTGGTCGCGAGGATAAACTCCAGCCCCGAATCCACTGTGGGACGTCCAGACGGCTTTTCGACGGAAAAACAGCGCGGGGTACCTTTTGGAAAGCCCCTGGATCCCTGCTGGAGCCTGCCCCTGGCTGCCGAACAGGGGCGGGAATGACAAAATGCAAAGACATTCCCTTATTGTCGGAAAAACGCATCGAGGCGTCAAACCGCCACCACGCGGGCGCGCACGGCAAACGCCGGACGCGTCTTTATTGATTGAACGTGAGTCGCATGCACACTACGTCGTTCACGCATTCCGCGTTGAATTGCCACGAGGCGCGCATCTTGGGATTGACTTCTTCCTTGTCAATCCGAACAAACCCAAACTGTTCGAACAGTGCAATGCCCGCTGGGGTGGCCACGGTTATCATCTCGCTCAATCTTGGTGACTGCGCGTCCTCAATTAGCGCCTTGATTAACATTTTGGCATACCCCTTGCCACGATAGTCCGGGTGGACCACCAGCGAGCGTAGTAGGCACGAATCAAAGCCGTGATGCTCCACGCCGTGGTACTCCAATCCGACGCAACCGCGTACGGTATCGTTCGCGCGCAGCAGAAAAAATTTCTGCACGTTTTCAAGGAGGCAGTGAACGGGTAGTCCCTGCTCTTGCAACAAGGCTCGCACGAGCGATACATCCCATAGCTTGGCTTTCTCCACCCGAATCCACTCGCGCCTGGGCGTGGTAGGCGTGTTGTTGTTTGTCATGTTTGGCTCCAAAAATGTGATCCTCTGTCTTGGAGTATAAACCGATTTTGCGCTGGGCACACGCCGTTGCGAAAAAAAAGCGACAAGGCGTCAAACCGCCACCACGCGCAACGGGATCAGCGTATCCGCTTGTCGGCGCACAAGGGCAACAAGTTCGCCACCACAAAAGGCTACCGCCGTGCCCTCTAGTGACTCCGGCTCGCTCAGCCTTCTTGTTTTTCTCATCGTCACCTGTTGACCACGGCACAATCGGCTTTTCATCTCTTCGTCCACCACCACGCGGCTGCACGCGGGAACAGTGCTTGGGCCTTGATGCAAGGCGTTCAAGACGGCGTCTGGATCCGTCAATCGACTTTGCGCCAGGGCGTCTTCCACCGCATAGGGACCGCAGGAGGTTCGGCGCAACGCGGCCAGGTGGGCGGGAACCCCGACCGCTCGCCCCACGTCGCGCGCTAACGCCCGAATGTACGTTCCCTTGCTACAGCGCACCCGCGCGCGCGCCACCGGCGCCGCCCACCGCAGCAGCCGGATCTCGCGCATGTGGATCGTGCGAGGCGGCACCGTTACGGGTTTGCCCGCGCGGGCGAGGCGATAGGCGCGCTTACCCTGAACATGCACGGCGCAGTAAGTAGGCGGCACCTGGGTTTGCTCGCCGACAAAGCGCACCAGCGCCGCGCGAACCTTGGCTTCGTCCAACTGCCCGGCATCTCCTTCTTCCAGCACGTCGCCGGCCGCGTCGTCGGTGGTGGTGGCGCGGCCAAAAGCGATCTCCGCCTCGTAGGTTTTGTCGTGCCCCGTCAGCAAGTCGCTCAGGCGCGTGTACGAACCGACCATCAACACCATCAGTCCGCTCGCCAAGGGGTCCAGTGTGCCCGCGTGGCCCACGCGCTTGGCGCCTAGCGTCGCGCGCGCACGACGCACCAAGGCAAAAGACGACGGCCCCGGTTCCTTGTCAACCAGCAAAATCCCTTGCGGTGTCTTGGTGTAACCGGCGTGCACCGCATTCATTGCAACATCATATCAATTACAAAAAACAACACCCCTTTCCGTCATTCCCTCCCCCGTTTTCACGAGGGCAGACTTATATTTGTTCAACCGAGCCATGATGGCCGGACAGATCTGGTTTCTTTGCGACCGACCCGTGCGTGCCTGACACCGCTGAATGCCACGGGTTTGCTTCAACTCCCAATGATAGACCTCGACGCTCCAACGAGCCTTGACACGCGAATTCTGTTTAAGGGATTCGATAAAGCCGTGATATTGCCTGGCTGAAGTCACGATTTTTGTCTGAACGGGGCTTCCGAAAGTCATTGCTGAAAATATGGACAACGCCTGGGAGCCGAATGGAGTAAATCCAGATTGGGTGGCGGTTTTATCACGGTTTTGCATCGGGAACATCGCGAACACGAGAACGATTTACAAAACATAGTCGTGCTCGAAGGAATCATGCGGATCCTAGAAAAACTAGACATGGCGCGCTTGGACACCATGTGCTTAAACAGAATTCGCGTTAGCAGGACTCACGACGTCTTTGCCCCCGCCAGCCAAACGTTTCTGGACGATGATCGCACCAATGCGATCACAGAACCAGATATAAGCCCCGAATCCATTTTGGAGCGCTTGCTGTTCGTAGAGACACGATGAATCGCGTCTCTACACCCTTATGGCGCCGGTCTTTAATGGGAATCCGGCTTTGGGGCCTCTGTGCCTGACAAAACTTCTTGGTGCATTGACAAAGGGCTTGGCGGGGGCGTATTCTCGCCAAGGATGATGGCTGGGTTTTAGACATCCGGTCCGGCGGGCTCGTAGCTCAACTGGCAGAGCAATGGACTCTTAATCCGGGGGTTGAAGGTTCGATTCCTTCCGGGCCCACCACGGTTTATGTTCGTGTTTGTCGCGACAACAAGGGGAGGACGAGAAGATGGCGAAAAAAGGCAATCGTCAGCTCATCAAGCTGGTATCGACGGCCCAGACGGGGTTCTTTTACGTCACGCAGAAGAATAGGCACACAAGCCCGGACAAACTCGTGCTGAAAAAGTATGATCCCAAGGCGCGTAAGCACGTGGAATTCAAAGAAAGCAAGATGAAATAGCCGGCTGTGTCTTTGGGCGAGTTTCGCCGTGGTTCCGGTGCAACGACTCCCCTTCATCCGGCAGCGTTGTGACAGCGACGCGAAGAACCCCTGTCATCCTGAGTCTGTCCTGAGTGTTAATGAAGGACGGGCGAAGGATCTCCCCACCTTTTCAAAACCCCTTGTCACTCCTGCGAAAACCTGAACTTTGGACACAAGTTTCATCGAGGCTCGGATGGAGAGAGAACGCCGCGACAGCGGCTTTGTAGTGCGGTCGCTTGAGACCGCTTTCAAAGCGGCGTCAAGCCGGCGCAATCCAAAATGTCTCTTCGTTTGCCGCTCCCATTCTTTGACTCCCAACATCCTCCACCACATTTGTGCCCAAAGTTTAGGCGAAAGCAGGGGTCTTTCCTCACTTCGTTCGTCAGGATGACGAGGGGAGGGGAAGCCGCGACCCCTAGCCGTGCCTCGGGGTGGATTTGGGTTATGCTTGCCGTTAGGGTGCATTGCTCCTCGCGCGGTTTGTCGGGGACACGGGATGGAGAGTCATCGAGTAGGAGAGAAGGCTGATGAGTACGGCGTATGACCTGGTGGTGATTGGCGCGGGACCCGGCGGCTACGTGGCCGCCGCGCGCGCGGCGGCGCTGGGGCTAAAAACGGCGCTGGTGGAAAAAGACGACGCTTTGGGCGGCACGTGTCTGCATCGCGGCTGCATTCCCACCAAGGCATTGCTGCACGCGGCCGATCTCTACGGCGAGATGCGCCAGGCTCGGCACATAGGCATCGAGGCCGAGGGCGTCCGCGTGGATTGGCGTAAGGTGCAACGCTCTAAGCAGCGCATTGTGGATACCAATGCAGGGGGTGTGCGCCACCTGATGAGCACCCGAGGGGTGGACGTGCATCAAGGATTTGGCATGTTGGACGGCCCCGGACGTGTGCGGGTGCGTTCGGGCAAGGAGAAAAAGGCGGCAACGTTAGCGACACGCAACGTGCTGTTGGCCGTGGGGTCGACTCCCCGCGCGCTGCCCATGGCGTCGTTTGACCACCCAAGCGGCCGCGTTGTCGGTTCAGACGGCATTCTGCGGCTAGGCGAAATCCCCGGCTCGTTGGTGATCATCGGCGGCGGCGTGATCGGCGTGGAGTTCGCGTCGCTCTTTGTGCGTTTTGGCGCCCAAGTCACCGTGCTTGAGGCAGCCGAGCGGCTGCTGCCCGCGGCCGACGCCGACTGTAGCCTGCAGCTGCAACGCCAATTGGCCAAGCAGGGCGTGCGTATTCACACAGGCGCGCGGGTGGGGGACATCTCGCCCCGCAAACAGGGAGTGACCGTCGGATTCACCGATGCCGGCGGCAAGCAGCTGACATGCGAGGGGGATATCGTTTTGGTGGCCGTGGGGCGCGCGCCGCTCACGCAAGGAATTGGGCTGGAGCAAACGCAGGCCCGCGTGGACGATCGCGGCTACGTCCGCGTGAACGGGTGGATGCAGACGGAGCAAGACGGTCTTTACGCCATCGGCGATTGCGTGGAGACGCCGTGGCTGGCTCACGTGGCCTCCGCCGAAGGCATTATCGCCGTGGAACAGATGGCGGGGCGCCAGCCGGCCGCGCTCAACTACGACCACATTCCCTCTTGCGTTTACAGCGACCCACCGGTGGCTCAATGCGGCCTGACCCAGCAGCAGGCTGCTGAAGCGGGCCACGACGTCAAGACAAGTGTGTTCCCGTTCGCGCGCAGCGGCAAGGCGTCGATCTTGGGCAAGAAAGAAGGGTTCGTTAAATTCGTGACAGAGGCCCGTTACGGCGAAATTCTGGGCGTGCACATCATCGGCCCCCAGGCCACCGAGCTCATCGCCGAGCCCGCGTTCGCCATGCAGCTAGAGGCGACGGTGGAGGACATTGCCCGTAGCGTCCACGCCCACCCCACGCTGTATGAATCGATCTACGAGGCGGCGGCGATAGCCGCCGACCGCGCCATCCACGGCTGACCAGGGTGCATGGGATTTGATGGACGGTCGGATGAACGGCTGCCGCCCTTGTGTATTTCCTTGGCGTTTGGCGGCTCTTTGCCCCACAAAGTTGTGCACTTCGTGCAAATACTTTGTGGGCTGCGCGGGGCGCTGCGATAGCAGTAAGGCTCTGCAGTGCAGAGCCTGGCCCCAAGCAGGGAAGCAGCCTCTGGCT
>JBCCEG010000036.1:0-9657 GCA_039030455.1 Myxococcota bacterium
GCACGCTTGAGAGGCGCGCGGAGCACGCAGTCGGGCACCACCGTTTGCTGCATGCGCGAGAAATTCTCGGGCACGGGTTCAAGTCTTTCCAGATCCAACTCGGCCGCGTCGGCCGGATCCAGGTGCGTGCGCGCGAACCAGCGCCGAAACGCCGGTAAACGCATCATCTCTCTGAACAGAACATCGTGCCGCGTGCGCTTTTTGCCCATAACCCCGCCATGCTACCCCCGCGTCGCGCAATCGCGCAAAAAATGACACCCCGCAATTGCCCCCGCACAACAAACTCTGGTATTTCTTTTCATGCGGCACGTCCGCGCCTCGTGGGCGTGTCGTCCGGGGTTCCCCGCGTCCTCGGGCGCGGGGGATCCTTGCGTTTTCACTCACCCCGCATTTTTCGCTTGCATTTTTCCCGGAGGCGTGGGATACTGATTTAAGGTGGCTGGATAGGCTGGCCGCCGGTAAAAAACGAGGCAAACATGAACACGAAGAAGAAACACACTCGGTTTCTGCTTCACTCGGGCGCGGACGGTCCGCGTGCGCGCGCTGGGCGAATTGTAGTTATCGCTTAGCGCGACACGGATAATCAGGGCCGCGAACTCCACGCGAGCGGCGCGCGTCGTCCACACAAACAAGGATTAAACGCGCGGCGCGCGCCAAGCCGGATCTCGCACATCCGGCTCGGAGAGAGCGCCGGTTTTCCCTATCCATGCCGTGTCAAGCACCCGCGCGATCGCCACGCCCCCATTTTGGCGGTCCCGCCACGCGCTAGCGCTACATCGATAGCGACAATCCGCCGCTCTCTCCCTCGCGAGGGGTTTTGCTTGTTTCAACCGCAACCCAAGCAGTCGGTTCGCGCGCACCCCGTGCGCCCGGACCGCCAGGAGCAGAGAACATGACCAAGAAAACGACAAACACACCCAACACCGGCGCGCCGCGCCTCATCGACCGAAAACTGGAAGGACCGGCGCAAAGCCTGATCCGCCTGGCCGACAAGGGCCTCCGGACAATCGCCGCGTTCCTCCTGGGACGGATCTCGCTCAAGAAGTACACGGCCGTCGAAAAAGAGGTCCGCGAAGGCTATATCGAAAACCTGGGGCGGCTGTGCGATCTCGGTGTCGAACGCCGGTGGCTCTCGGGGGGAACGCAAGACGGCGGCGCGATGCCGCTCCCATTCGCGCGACGCGGCGACGACACCGCCGTCACGCCGTACGACACGCATGTCAAGACCAAGGCCGTCGGCCGAAGCGTGCTGCGCCTGGCGCGCGGGCGTTGTCGCGACATCGCCTTGTGCGCGCGGCGACGGACCCCCTACAACCCGCGCGTGACCGCCGAGAAAAAAGCCCGCGACCGCTACATCCATAACATGATGCGTCTTTGGGACCTGTGTAACGGGTCCCGCGCCATGCCGCCGGTCGTTTGGGCGGGGGCCGCGGCACACGGGCAAAAGAACCAACCGCCCCCAGTATTTTCTCATCTAGAAATGAGCCTGAAGGTAGCGAGAGGCTGTCCTAGTTCATGATGTTTTCGAAGAGTTTTCGTTTTTCCTCCTGCATTCGCTTTGCGGCTTCAGTATCGCTGATTTCATAGGCTTTTGCATCCAGTTGGTCGAAAGTGAGACCTGGTTTGAGGAATCCGTGGGCCTGTGGGAGTGATTTGAGTTTGTCATAAGGGGTCATCATGGATGCATAGGGATAGCTTTTGTATTGTTTACCCTTGGCATCTGTCTTGACAACAGGAAAAAAACAGGGGCGGTGGTAATTCACATAGGGATTGAGATAGTTTTGGTGAAAGAGGTTCACTTGAGCGGCATAACGTTGTGGAATATGGGAATAGCCTAAATGCTTGCGGATAATGGAACCATTTTTGCACTCCACCAAGGCATTGTCGTTGCTGTGCCGAGCACGAGATTTGGTTAACTCGATGAGTAACTTGTTCAGCAAACGCACAACGTAACGATTGATGTATTCCGAGCCGTTGTCACTATGAAAACCATGAGTAATGAAGGGAAACTGATGCAGCAGCAGCTCTAATGCCGGTACTAGAAACCGCTCGGAAATTCTTTCGACACCACAGACAATTTCATATTGTGTAACCTCGTCCACGGCATTGATGTGGTAGAGGCCCTTGACGCCGTCTAGGTCTCCTTGATGCACCGTATCAACCCGCACAAAGCCGGGTTGCCCGTTGGGCCGGGGTGCGCGCCGCTGTCCAATGGGGATGGGGCGTGGCCGGGTTTTGGCGAAGAAACGGCGTTGACGGCCGTAGGAGATGGATTTTCTGAGCCGATAGAGGTGGCTGACGGAGATCTGTGCAAGCTGACGATATTCTTGTTGCCCAAAGAGCTGGTAAGCGCGCTCGCAGAGCTTTTTGGTAGCCGGTCCGCTCAAAGTCCCGTGAAGCTCATCAGTGCGAGCCAGGAGCTTGATATGGGCGGGTGTGTATCGGGTTGGGAAGAGGCCTGTGCGGCCGTGCCGTCTGACGATTTGGCGGCGTTGCAGAAACTGGGTGATAAGCCTTGCAACTTGAGCTCTGGAGTAACCCGTGACACGAATGATATAGCGACGTAACAGACCTTTATCCGCTTTGGCCGCCGTGCGGTAGTGGAAATGAGCCAGGGTCTCTTGGACAAAGCGGTAACGCGTATCCTTAGAGGGAAAGGATAACGAGACCTCTTGGGTTCCATCCAGGAAACACGTTATCTGCTGCAAAGTGGTGATCGAATTCAGATTCATGATGACGTCCATGCATCATGAACAAGCGAACATCCTCACCAAAATCGCTCAGGCTCATTTACCGTGAGAAGCACCTCCTCCCTTCAGGCTCATTTACCATGAGACAAGACTCCCCCTTGCGCCCCGATCGCCGACTTGGTACCGTTGGAGGATCTAGCAAAACAGCCGCCGCGATGCCGCGACGGCGCCACATAGGGAGGAAACACACGCCGTGACCAAACAAGAATTGATTGACAAGGTCTCCGAAGGGGTCGAGGGAATCTCCAAGAGAGAGGTGTCGGATCTCGTGCAACGGGTGTTCGACACGATTCAAGAAACCGTTGCCAAGGAGGAAAGATTCGCCTATCCGGGGTTTGGCGCCTTCGTGCTGCGCCACCGCAAGGCGCGCGACGGCCGCAATCCGCAAACGGGTGAAAAGATCCGCATTAAGGCGTCCAAGACCGTCGCCTTTCGGCCCGCCGGCGCCTTTAAGGATTCACTCTAGCGCGACCACGGCGCGGATGTGCCACCGGAACCAGGCGGAACAACGGGGCTGAAAGCCTCCCCGTCGCCGCTGCGAGGGCGTGACTTCGCCCGCCTGGAGCGGCGCCTGATTCGTAAACTGCGCGCGGTGCTGGGACCGGTCAACGCAGAGGCCGTCGCCGCCGTCGAGGCCACTCTGAACGCGGTGGACTGGACCGACCCCGCCGGATGGAGGTCGGTGGTCGCCTCGGTCCATCGGCAACTGCGCGTGCTGCGCGACGTTGTCCCCGGCGAAGTGGAGCCGGTGTTGGCCAAGGCCGTGACGGACATGGTCCGCGCCACCCGCATCGCCTGCATCGCCGACCTGACCAACAAACATCGCGTGCGTTCGCGCGGGGCCAAGGCGGTCTTCGGCACCCCCAATCCCCAGACGTTGGCCCGCCTGCAACGGGTACGCCGCATCGTCGTCAAACAGGGGTGGGCCGAGCATATCATCGCCTTTTCCGACAGCGCGCGGGAGATGTTGCTCACGGCCGCCGAGCAGGGCCTGAGTCGTCACGCCGTGGGAGAACGGTTGTTCGAGTTGTTTGGCACCTTGAACCCCGCCTCCAAGCGGCCGTTGGGGGAAGACTATTGGAGCCTGGTCGGCTCCGCCTGGCTCAACACGGCGCGCAACCGCGTCAACCTGGACACCTATCACGACGCGGGCATTACCCGCTACCGGATTCTGGCGGTGATGGACGAACGCACCAGCCCCGTGTGCGCGGCTCTCAACGGCACGGTGTTTTCCGTGGCGGACCAGCTGGAACGCGAGGAGCGGGCCTGCCGCGCCGAAACCCTGGACGAGCTGCGGGCCGTGAGTCCCTGGTTGCACGCGCGCGACGGCAAGGACGGAAAACCCGAAACCGTGGGCTTTCGCGGCCCCGGCCACAAGTTTGTCGCCGTGGCGCGGCGCGAGGGCAAGACCTTTTCGCGGTTGGACTCGCCGGACAAGCTGCAACGCCTGGGCGTGGGCATGCCGCCCTATCATGCCCGCTGCAGAACCACCGTCGTGCCTGTCTAACGCGCTTCCCGCGCCTAGCGGTGTCTTCTTGTTTTCACTTCGCGCTGATATCGAAAACAACGCCGTTCCTTGTTTTCACCGGCCGTTGCTTTCGCGCGCGAGGGGTGTATGCTAGAAACAATATAGGCCTTCGTGGCGAGTTCACGGGGGTTTGGTCCCTCCCAAACCCCCGTGAACACCGCCGTGCCTTTCCTTCTCCCTCCAACACGTCTTTTTGACAGCGAGGTTCGCGACCCGGATGGAACAGGAAAGCACGGGAAGCCCCAGGCACGCACGGCGGGCCTGGACAAGACAGGTAGCCATTCGCAAGCGCGACACCGGCAGGCGCCTGGTGCTGGGCGAGGTGTACGTTCCCTACGATCCCAACGACTCCACGACCGTGGACAGCCACGGACACGCCACCACCGCGCGCGAGATCGAACAAGCGGCGCACGATTTTCTCGCGGCTAGCCGTCAAGAGTGCGTGGACGTGCAGCACGACGGCTTGAGCGGGTATGGCCGCGTGGTGGAGTCGTACCTGGCCAAACAGGGCGACCCGCTGTTCAAGCCGGGGGCCTGGGTGGTGGGCATTCGCGTCACCGACGACGACGCCTGGGCCGCGATTGAGCGGGAACAGATCACGGGTATTTCGCTAGCGGGCGAGGCCGAGCTCGTGCCTACTTCATCGGATCCGCGGCTGGATCCCCGGGAGCAGGGTTCGTGAAATATCAGGGTCGCCAAGCCCGAATTTTCGGGATTTCCTTGTATCGAACAGGTGTCCGAGGCAGCCACCACGGGCATGAACCCGCTAACCTGTCAAACGCGGAACCTGCATGCGGTTTTGACAGGGTAGCGAGGAGTTAGGAGGAAAACGACCACGCACGCCAAACCGACCCACTGGCTCCGCCGCTTGCACGTCCACGCGCTATCACTGGTGGACCGAGGCGCCAACAAGCGCCGCTTTCGGATCTACAAAGCGGCGAAACCTTCTTGTCGCCCCGACACGCGGGATGACGACAAGAAAGAGAATGCCGTTCCCGTTTTACCTCCACGCGAACAAAAACTCGATCCCACTCAACGGGCGTCGGGAAGCCACGCGGACCTGTTCCAGCACGAACTGTCCGCCATTGCGCGCGAGCCGAATCCGGCGCATCGACACACTCTGCCGACCAAGGCGACACGTCGATTTATCGCGGCGACGGAATCTCTTCTCGCGCCCGACACGCTGTCGGACACGGGGGCCGACGAAGACGATCAGGGTGCGTCCGACAGGCAACAGGGTTTGACGGAGCAACAGCGGCCCTCCGTCCCCGCGAAGGATACAAGCAGGCAAACTCCCGAGGGGGGTCACCAGGGCCGTGCCCCTTTGTCGCCGGAACATTCGATGAAAGACCAAACCCCCGCCGGGGGGGAGGCCGCCGCGTTGCACACGGCGCTGGAGCACGCGCTGGAGCGCCAAGACGCCCGACTGAACCGCATGACCGAACAACTGATTGAACTCCAATGCGGCTTGACAAGGTTGAGCAAGGCCGCCGGGCTGTCCAACGGCGAGCACGCGCAAGCACGCGCCGAGGCCCGCGCGGCCACGCGACACCGCAACGACGCGCGCGGCTGGGACGCCGTGACCGACGGCTTTGGCTACTTAAACACCGATGCGTTAACGAGAAGGAAAAACGATGATGAGGAATTATGAATTATTAATTATGAATTATGAGAGCCTAAAAACAATGAGTGAAAAAGCCCATAATTTATCATCCATAATTCATAATCGGAGGAAACAAGATGCGAAACGCGACACTCCTGCATAAGGCCGACACGGCCGTGCACGATCTGATCGATTCCGGCGGCTACTTGCTGCCCGAGCAAGCCACCCGCTTTATGAGCGTGTTGGTGGACCAACCCACCCTCCTGCGCAACAGCCGCATTTTGACCATGACCCGACCGGCGCAGCTGGTGGAAAAAATTCGCCTGGGCGAGCGTATCCTCCGCCCCGCCAACTCCGGCGAAGCCCTGGCCAAGGATCAGCGCGCGCGACCCGATCTAGGCGCCGTGGCGCTCGAGGCCAAGTTGTTCAAGGCCGAAACGCGCCTGTCGGAGGAAACCCTGGAAGACAACATCGAGCGCGGGGCTCTCAAGGAAACCTTGTTGCGCCTGATGGCCGAACGCGTGGCCTTGGACATGGAAGAGATCATTGTGCGCGGCGACAGCGACCGCGATGACGACCCCTTTCTGGCCCAATTCGACGGCTTGCTCACCCAAGCCGTCGGCAACGTGATGCACCACGGCAGCGACCCCGCCGATACACGAACCACCAGCGGGCTGTTTTATAAGATGCTCAAGGCCATGCCCAGCGAGTTCAAGCGCGACAAGCGCAACCTCGTTGCCTACGTGTCCACCAACAGCGAGTTGGACTACCGCGAGACGTTGGCGGGGCGCGCCACGAACATGGGCGACCGCTACCTGCGTGAAGACGCCGCGGCCACGGCCGCCGGGGTGCCCGTCATCGGTTTGCCCACGATGCCCGACGGGCAGGCGCTGTTAACCAATCCGCGAAACATCATCGTGGGCATCATGCGCGACATCAAGGTGGAAATGGACAAGGACGTGTCGGCGGGGCAGTTTCTCGTTGTTCTTAGCGTGCGGTTTCATGCGCGGCTGGCCGTGCGCGAAGCGGTGGTGCGGGCCACGGGAATCACGGTGCCGGTGGCGTCCACCACCACCGTGGGGCCCGGCGGCACCCCGTTGGGCGGCAGAATCGGCGACTTCACTTTCAATGTCTAGGAGAAACACCAAGTGAATTATGAATTATGAGTGCCTAAAAATGTTGGTGAAAGAAACTCATAATTCATCATTGATAATTTATAATTAAGGAGAGAGAGATGGCGGATCATGTCAACCTGGCGCGGCTATCCCATGTAGCTCCACCACACGCGTGGCGCGGCAAAACCCAACTCAAACAAGCGGATTTCGTCTTTAAGCAAGACAAGATCCTGTGCGCCGCGCCCAACGCGGCGGGAACGTTTTGGGCACCCGGCGCGGCCGATGAAGCGTTTCACGCCCGCTTGGACGGCCGCGATCGCGTGATCGAGCGCACATGGACTCCGGTCACCAAGCAAGAACATGATCGGCTGCGCCAAGCGATCGAGCCCCGCACCGGCGAACCGCATGTGTTGTTCGCCTGGATGCCGCTGCCGCCGCAACGCGAAGAGCTACCGCCCGCGCCCGCCGCCTCGTCGTCGGATAGCAAGGTCGAGCTCGCGACCGATTTAGACATCGTTGACAAAACGGACGAGAACGACGACGACGACGAGACTCCCAACGTCGAGTCCGACAAACCCAAGAAAGAGAAGAAAGAGGCCAAGAGGACAAGCAAGGCCAAGGGCAAGAACAAGGACGAGACGGGCGCCGACGACGAGACGGAACAATGATGCATTGGCACGGCCGCGCCAACGCGACGCCGGGACAGCCGATCACGCTGCGGTGTGTCACGCGATCCGACACGGGCGTGTTGACCGACCCTCCAAGCCCGCGTTCCTGGCGCGTCCACGCCGTGCCCGACACCGACCCGAAGTTCGATGCGAAGCAACACACGCTGTACACGGCTCCGGCCGACAAGATTCAACGCATTCGGACGGGCGTGTACGAAACCATGATTCCCACCGGGATCTGTACCAAGCCGGGCACTTACCATGACGTGTTGCGTGTCGCGCCCCGAACCGAACCCTCCCCGACAAAGGCGCGACACGCCACCGGCGAACGGCGGAATATCAGCCGCCAGACGGCGGATTTTTCCTGTTACCGCGACAGCTTCTCCTTGCGCGAACACGCCCCGCCGCTGGTCGGCTACGCCTCGATTGACCGAGTGCGGCGGCAGGATCCCCAACTGGCCGACGACAAGGCCTTTCCCGACGACGCGGTCAACGAGGCCGTCGCCGCCGCTTCGTCGTTGCTGGAGCGGTGGACCGGGCGGTGGTTCGCGGCGCGACGGCAAACGCTGTTGCTAGACGGTTCCGGCACGCGCTTTCTGCCCCTGCCCCAACCGTTGTTGCACCTGGAGCGGCTGCGTCCCTTCTTCGACGCCGAACGGCCCTTTTCCCGCCTGTTGGACGGGCGCGACCGCGAGCCGTGGGAGGCGGGGGACCGCCTCGAGGCCTCCGACTGGGACAATCCCCGCCTGGTCGGTCCCTTCTTCCCGCGCGGGCGACGCAACATTTTGATCCAAGGCCTGTTCGGCACCGTGAATGAAGAAGGCGAGACGCCCGCGGCCGTCGCGCAAGCCGCGGCCCGGCTGGCCGCGCGCGACTTGCTACGCGGCTCCTCCCTGGGCCCCGACACCGGGGCCGGGCCCGTGGTCGGCGAACACACCGACGGCCATTCCTATCAACTCGCCGTCTCGGCCGCGACACAACAGGCCTGCTTTAGCGGGGATCCAGCCATTGACGCCGTTGTCGCCGCTCACAAACGCCCCGTCGTCATGGGAACCGGAGTTTAAATTATGAATTATTAATTATGAGAATATCCATTCATAATTTATAATCCATAATTCTATTGATCATTCCCCCTCGGCCGCCTACACTGTCCCAGACCGTTCTCGTTGCGTTGTAAAGGAGACCCGGCAATGGCTTTCGATGTTCACTCCCATGATCAGCTCGTTAAAGCGGCCATGCAGCACGAGGAGGTCTCCGTTCCCTTCTTCCGGTGGGCTCTTCCCCAAAAAATCATAAAACTCGTCGATCCAAGCCAAATCAGGCAGGCCCGAACGGAGTTCGTGGACCCTTACCAAAAACTAGTCGCCGATATCGTGTTTCGGGCACCGCTGCGGGCGGGGAACGGCCACATTGTCTTTCCCCTGGAGCATGAAAGCCGCGCCAAGCGGATGATGCCCGGCCGCGTGCTACAATACAGCGCCCGCGCCGTCATGGCCGAGTTGACGCAAAATGCCGCGGAACTGCCGTTTGTCTGGCCGCTTGTCCTCCACACGGGCGCGGCGCCGTACAACCAACCCACAACGTTGTCCGCTTTGTTTCCCCCGCAAACCCAAGCCCTGTCCGACTCCGTTCTCGGGGCGAGCTTTCAGTTAGTGGACCTGTGCCGCCTCGCCGACGAGGAGCTGGAACGGGCAGGGGGCATGGCCGGTCCGCTGTTACTCGTGATGAAACACATCCACGGCGGCAACATCGCTCCCCTCGTGGCGCGACTGGAACCTCGTCTGTGTCACATCGGACACAGCGAGCAGGGCTCTCGCCTCGCGGGGGCCCTCTTCGCCTACATTTTGCACCGTGGCCAAACCGACCGGTGGGATGCTATATTGGGGATAGGACGGGCCTGTGTCCGTCCCGAGGATAGGGAGGAGTTGACAATGATCGCGCGGACACTGAAGGGCGAGGGTCTACGACAGGGATTGCAAGAAGGCATGCAACA
>JBCCEG010000037.1:0-9613 GCA_039030455.1 Myxococcota bacterium
ATAAAACTGAAAAATATCATTACTTGTTATTGCGCTATTAAAATCCATGTCTTCAAGATATTTTTTTACCGCACTCAACACCTTATCGTGCGATCGCTTGTAGTTGTTATACCCAACCGTATATCCATCGAAGATCTTCTCGAATTCAAATGCGTTGTTTTGAATGCCCGCGTAGTTGTTCGAGATCACCCTGTGATCCGCGAACAGGGACGTGCCGAAAATCAAACCGTCGGCTTCGGCCTCTTCACCTTTGCTACACGAACACACCGCCACGCTCATCGCGGCCAACACCCACCCAGCATACCTTGTGACCCATGTCTTCATCATCCCTGTTTACCTCCTCCTTTTCGCGGCAACCGCAATCACCCTAAAGGAACATGTACCACCTCATTTTGTATTCCCACAACCGCGAATCGGCTGGTTGCATTGCGGTTTTTTACACCGTCTTTCACCAAGAAAAAGAGCTTGTTTCCGGCAAGAACGCGTTGCTGAATATTACGACACCGCCGCACTCACACGGCCTTCTAGCGCGCGCGACAACGTCAACCGATCGGCGAACTGCAACTCGCCGCCCACGGGCACGCCGGAGGCAATGCGCGTCACCGACAGGGCGCGACCCTGAAGCCGCTCCGTCAAATACAGCGCGGTCGCTTCGCCCTCCACGCTGGGAGGGGTGGCCAAAATGACCTCTTTCACGACTCCCTGCTCCAGGCGATGCAGCAAGACATCAACGCGCAACTGCCCGGGACCCACGCCGTCCATCGGCGACAGAGTCCCGTGCAGCACGTGATACAAACCCCGATACTCGCCCGTTGCCTCAACGGCCATGAGATCTTGCACGCCGGCAACCACGCAAACCGTGCTCCGATCGCGCGACGGGCAGCCGCACACCTTGCACGAAGGCTCTTGCGCCGTCAATGCGCAACACACGGGGCACTCGTGGACTCGTTGGGCCACCTGCGCGAGCGCGTCGGTAAAGCCGGCGACCGCTTCGCGGCCGTCACCTAGCAAGTGCAACACAAAACGCAACGCCGTGCGTTCGCCAACGCCGGGCAGTCGACAAAACTGATCCATAAGACGGCGGATGGGCTCTTCTAGCAACATTAATTTGTCTCTTTCTCAGATGAAAAGCCGCTCGGACGATCCAAAATGGATCCCTGCTTTCGGGGACTTCCAAAAAGGTCGGCCAGCTGTTTTTCCGAAGAAAAACGACCCAGACGCGCCAAAATGGATTCCCGCCTGCGCGGGAATGACAGGGCGGGGAAATCCGCTTCGAATGTGGATGAAAACAAAAGCCGAACAAAAAAGCATACACTCTTTCTGTCATTCCTGCGAAAGCAGGAATCCACTGTAGCAATAACGGAAAGTGGCGGTGGAGATTTCAAGATAGAGAGGATCTTTTCGCGAAACGACATCACGATTCCCGCGACAGTCGCGACAAAAACTCAGAAGACATGAGCTTTTGGCTCATGCGCGCGGCACCTTCGTGTCGGGCTTTGCTTATGGCCTCGTTCACCGCGCAACGCACCATCTCACCGATAAACTTGGGGTCGTCTTGTTTCAGCAAGGCCGGATCAAGCACAATTTGCTGAATCTCCAAATTCCCATCGGCCACCACCTTAACCATGCCGCCGCCCGCCACGCCTTCCACGTGCTTGCTACCGAGTTCGCTTTGCAGCTGCTTTTGCTCACCCAGAACCGACTGCATTGCCTGCATGACTTTGTTGAAATCCGACACAAATCACCTCCTCGCCTTGCCCTTTAATAACAGGACGCGCTAGTGCTCGGTTTTGATATTGAGCTTGACGATTTCGGCCGGAGAAAGCTCGGTGACCTGTACGATGAGTTTGGGGTCTAGACCTGCTTGCAGCATGGCAAGGGCAACATCGCGCGCTTTTTTACGTTCGCCTTCTTGCCTGCCTTCTTGCCTGCCATTTTCCAAACCTTCTTGCAATCCCTGCTGTCTACTTTCGCGCAGCAACACACCCGCTACTCTCATGGCGTTCTCCTTTTCCTTGAAGTTCAACTCTTCCCTTACCAGTTCCATTATACGGCTTTTTTCCTCTTCGTGGGCGGAGAGCCATGCGTAGGTCACCAACTGATGCACCGCCTCTTGCGTCTCCGACCGCCGCCACAGCGTTCGCAACGCGGGCATCAAACGCTGAACCGTCGGCGTGATCCTCTTGTCATACCCATGTTTTAAAAGTGTTTCCCCCGCCCACAGCAGTAGGTTCCGGCTGCCCAACTCCTCGTCCGACAATCGGCTCAGGTCCACCAAGTCAAACGACCCTAGCGACTGGTGCGCCGTCCGACGCTCCACGACAGTGCCGCGCGGAAACATGTCCGTGTCGTGGTGAAAAGGTGTTCGGCCATTGTGCACCACCAACGTGTGGATAAAGATCTTTTTCCCTGGATATTGCCGCCGTGCCTCCTTGAGCAGTTGAATCTGGTAATCCAACACGATCTCAACCGCGTCTTTCCTGCTTCTTGACCAATGCTCCACATGAATGAGAAAAAATCCGTCCCCCGTTGAAAGCGGCACCAGGAACACGCAATCAACGATCCGTTCATCCAGCCCTCGGCCGATGCGACTTGTCTTTAGGACACGGAGCTTGCTCAGGTCGATGCGACGCCGAATGCGCGCGGGCAGGCGCTTGGCCAAAAAGGCACGATAGAAATCCAGACATTGCAGCAAGGCGCGAAAGATGAGATCGCTTTCGCGGACCGGTCCAAGATCCGGCCGTTCGCGCCGCCGCCCGCGCTTGACGCGTTTGATCCCAATGGTCATACCGTTAGCTTAGCGCACTCGCAATCATGACCTCCGCCAGGCTAACACACCGCGCCCCCTGCGGGGGCTTGCTTCCAAAAGCTTCGGTGGTAGCGAAACATTTCGAGAGGCAAAGGGTGTGGAAAGCAAAGTCACGCAGTGACCCCCTGTGTTGACAGGCGATTGGGGTTTAGGGTCCAATGCTTCAATGAGATTAAGGAGAATGTGATTGGCTCCGGTCAGTGGATTCGGCCGCCCCAGGGGCGGGCGCTTTAACAACAAACCCGCCAACGACGACTGGCGCGTCAACCGCCGGATTCGTGTCCCCGAGGTCCGTGTGATCGGCGACAAGGGGGACCAACTTGGCGTTCTGCCCACGCAAGAGGCGCTGCAACGCGCCCAAGAGGCGGGCTTGGATTTAGTGGAAGTCTCCCCCACGGCCAAACCGCCCGTGTGCAAGCTCATGGATTACGGCAAGTTCAAGTACGAACAAAAACGGAAAGCGAACGAAGCGCGCAAAAAACAACAACAGATCGAACTCAAGGAAGTCAAATTCCGCCCTAAAACCGACAGCCACGACTTTGCGGTGAAACTGGGGAACGTCAAGCGTTTTCTGGCCGAAAACAACAAAGCCAAGGTGACCATCGCGTTTCGCGGCAGGGAGATCGTGCATCCCGCCATCGGCCAAGAGATTCTGCAACGGGTTTACAGCGCGGTAGCGGACCGCGCCGTTGTAGAATCCACCCCTCGCATGGAAGGACGACGGATGATGATGATCTTGGCGCCCGGCAAAACAAGTGGTATAAAAAAAGAGAGTGTAACCCCTGCGGCCGACGCGGCAACCCCGCAGGCACGAGCGGAACATGAGGGCGGAAGCGAATGACAAAGATGAAAACAAAGCGTGGGGCGGCCAAACGCTTCTCTATCACGGGGACGGGGAAGCTCAAACACGCGGCAAAAGGAAGGCGTCACTGTCTCGGCAACAAAAGCCGTAAACGGAAACGTTCACTAAAAAAAGCACGCTTTCTAGCAAAAGATAGTGCCTCGTTGATTTACCGAGCAATTCCTTATCAAAGAACAACGTGATGTAAATTAGGAGGTTTAAGCATGTCTCGCGTAAAGGGTGGTTTTGTCACACGCCGACGTCACAAAGAGGTCCTCAAACGCTCGCGCGGTTACTACGGGGCGAGGCACCGCTCGTTTCGCTGCGCCAAAGAAACGCTGGAGCGAGGGCTCGTTTACGCCTACCGCGACCGCAAGGTCAACAAACGCCTCATGCGTCGCCTGTGGATTGTTCGCATCAACGCGGCTGCCCGCGCCTGCGGCATGAGCTACAGCACGCTGATGCACAAATTGAAGACGGCGCGCATCGGGCTAGACCGCAAGGCACTCGCTTACCTGGCATTTACCGACGCCGCGGCATTCGAGCAAGTGGCGCGGCAAGCGGCTGATTAGTGTCCCTTTGTCATCCCGAATGGAGCGGTGGCAACACCCATTGTCATTCCTACGAAAGGTTGTCACCCCTGCTCCCGAGCAGAGGCTGGAATCCATTTTTGGGTATTTTTTGTCTGTAGAGACGCGATTAATCGCGTCTCTACGTGGCAACGCCTGGAACGCGGGAATAACGGGAAAGAAACGAAAAAGATGAGTGCCGCGGGGGAAGAACAACACCTTGCCGTTTCCGACAAGTTGCGCGGCATTCAGCAACAGGCGCGGGACGATCTGCGCAATTGCCGTACGAACAAGGAAGTAGAGGCCGTTCGCGTTCGCATCCTGGGCAAAAAGGGCACGCTGTCGCAAATCTTGCACGGCATTGGTCAACTGCCCCAAGAGAAGCGACGGGAAGTCGGTAAAGAGGCTAATGTCGTCCGGGCGGATATCAACGCACTGATCGCCGCGCGACTGCAAACCCTGGGACAACAACAGTTGCGGTCGGAGCTTCAACAACACATCGACATTTCCCTGCCCGGGCGACGACTGCGTCAAGGGTCGCTGCACCCCATCACCCAAACCGGCTCGGAGATTCTGCGCTGCATGCGCGACCTAGGATTCGTGATCGTTGACGGGCCGGAGGTGGAACATGACTTTCTCAACTTCACGGCACTCAATGTGCCGCCGGATCATCCGGCGCGGCAGATGCAAGACACGTTGTATCTGTCGGGCCAAGCGCTCCTTCGCACACACACCAGCCCCGTGCAAATCCGCGTGCTGGCCGCGTTGAGCGATAAAAAACAACCGCGCCTGCAAGTGGCTAGCTTGGGCAAGGCATACCGGCGCGACGCCGTTGATGCCACGCACCTGCCCATGTTCCACCAGGTAGAGGCACTTTACGTGGCGCCCGACGCCACCTTTGCTCAGCTAAAAACCACCCTGAACGCCTGTGCCAAACGGCTATTTTCGCACGATACGCGGGTTCGCATCCGCCCTAGCTACTTCCCGTTTACCGAACCCTCCTTCGAGGTGGATGTCTCATGCCCCTGTTGCACAGCGAGCGGTTGTCGAGTGTGCAAGAGCACGGGCTGGGTAGAGATCATGGGGGCGGGCATGGTGGATCCGGCGGTGTTCCAAACGGTGGGTATGGACCCCGAGACCGTGCGGGGATTTGCCTTTGGCATGGGCGTGGAGCGCGTAACGATGATGTGTCACGGCATTCGCGATATCCGCCTGCTTTACGACAACGACGTGCGATTTCTGCGACAATTCTGAGGAAGCCATGCGAATCAATGTGGACTGCCTGCGGCGCTTGGTCGCTCTCCCCCCAAGTCTAAGTATCCAAGAAATCGCCCAACGTTTGACGCTGGCGGGGCTGGAGACGGAAGTCGACCAGGAAAAGATCCTCGACGTTGCCGTGACGCCCAACCGTCCCGACGCGCTCAGCCACCTGGGCATTGCACGGGAATTATCAGCTGTTTTGCAAGTGCCGCTGTTGGGCAACAAACCGCGCTGCCAAGAAATGCAGGCAAGCGTTGACACGGTCGCGCACGTGACCATCGCGCATCGGCGGGCGTGCCCGCGCTTCGCCTGCCGCGTGGTCGATGGAGTGTCCGTGGGCGAAAGCCCCGCTTGGCTGCGAGAGCGGCTCGAAAGTTGCGGTCTGCGTCCCGTCAACAACGTGGTGGACATTACAAACTGGGTGATGCTGCATCGCGGCCATCCGCTGCACGCCTACGACCGCGATCGCCTGGCACGGCAACGGGAACGAGCTTCCCTCATTGTTCGCCCGGCGCGACAAGGCGAAGTGTTGGAAACATTGGACGGCTGTACGCGTGAACTTTCAGACCAAGATTTGGTGGTGGCGGATCCGCAAGGGCCGCTGGCATTGGCCGGCGTTATGGGCGGTAAGCGCGGTGAGGTCACCAACCAAACGCAATCCGTGCTGCTAGAAGCAGCCTACTTTACACCCCAAGTGGTGCGCGGGATGGTGCAACGACACCGGCTCACGACACAAGCGGGTTACCGCATGGAACGGGGGTGTGATCCGGCAGCCGTCGTGGATGCGTTGGACGAGGCGGCGCGCCTGATGCAAGAGGTTGCCTCGGGCCGCGCATACAAGGGAATCATCGACGTCTACCCCGACAGGATCAAGCCGGCCGTCGTGGCGTTTCGCCCGTCGCGCTTTTATGAGATCTCCGGTTTCAGCGAACGCGGTGTCGATCAACGTTGCTTGCTGCGCCTGTTTGGCTCGCTGGGCATTGAAACCATCGGCAGACCCGGCAACGACGCTGTCTGCTTTTCCATTCCCACGTTTCGCCCCGACCTCACGCGAGAGATCGATCTCATTGAAGAAGCCATGCGCCTCCTTGGCATCGATCGTGTTCCGCAAGCTCCCCTTGTTGTCGCGCCGCGACAAATCGTTCCCTTGCAAGAGACAAACACATCCACGCTCCGGCGAATACGCAAGGCACTCGTGGGACAAGGGTTTTGCGAAGCGCTCACGCTATCACTAGGTTGCCTGAGTCAACACGAACCCTTCGCCGCCGCTAAGGGTATCCAGACCGCGCAACTGCACAACCCGTTGACCGAAGAGATGAATGTGCTTCGGACAAGCTTGTTGCCGGGATTATTAGCCGCCGCCGCGCGTAATGTGCGTCACGGAACCGCCACCGTTCGCCTGTTCGAAATCGGCACGGTGTTCGCCGCGCGCGAGCAACCGGATATTCCCCCCGGCACAATGCCGGGACTAGAGGCTCGCCAGGCCGACGAAACGCTGCTGCTTGGGGGAGTGATGACGGGAACGAACGGCGACGAAGGTTTCGATCGCGAACCCAAACCACTCGACTTTTACGACGCCAAGGGCGTGATGCAAGAGTTGCTCGCCTGCCTGGGGATCGACCAATCCTTGGCGAACTGCCCGCTGCAATTCGTCCCCCTACCGCAAAGTCACCACCATCTGCTACACCCCGGCCGCAGCGCGGCTTTGTCGCTTTGTCATCCTGAGCGAAGCGAAGGATCCCCCCACCTATCGAAACATGAGGAGATCCTTCCTCGCTGTGCTCGTCAGGATGACAAACAGAGCGTGATAGGAACCCTGGGACAACTGCATCCCAAGCTGGCACAAGAGTATGATCTGCCAACCTGCCCATACGTATTCGAGCTGGATGTGAAGACACTGCGAGTAATGATGAAACAAGCAACGGTCCATATCGATCCACCGCCGCGTTACCCGGCGGTCCAGCGCGATCTCGCCGTGGTTGTGGCGGAGTCCGTCACCGCCGATCGGGTCATCGACACCATCCGATCGCACAAGCAAGCGCGCGCTTGGGTGGAGGACATTCGCTTTTTTGACCTCTATCGCGGTCCCTCTATTGGCCAGGGCAAAAAATCCATGGGGTTGTCGTTGATCCTGCGCGCGGCCGACAGAACTCTCACGGACGACGAAGTCGCCGTGCTCATGCAAGAAATCCTCGCCAAGCTGCAAACGGAGCTGGACGCGGCGATCCGATCGTAAAACCACGCCGACGGGTTTACGCTAGCCGCGCGGCCGTGCGATGATCCCTGTATGTCAACGTGCCTGCCCGAGAAAAGTCCGTCCCTGCCCGCGCGCATCATCAACCCCCGGGGCACCGTGCCCGGCGGCATCGACAGCTTTGTCGAAGTGATGCGCAACGGCTACTGCTTCGTGGACAAAAGCCCGCTGGTGCGAGAGGTGCTCGCCTGCCCCTACAAGGTGCAGCTGCTCACGCGGCCGCGCCGCTTTGGCAAAACCACCAACGTGAACATGCTGCGTGCCTTTTTCGAGCAATCCACCGCCAAAGAGACGTGTCCCCAAACGGTTTTGGGAAGCAAGGGGGCCCCCGAAAAGTATTTGCGTGAAACGCAAAACTTTTCGGGGCAAAAGGGCACGCAGTGCCCACACAGTGCCCTGTTCGACGGCCTGTTGATTGCCGAAGACCGAGAGTTATGCCGACAACACCAAGGCAAATATCCCGTCATCGCGCTGTCGTTCAAGGACGTGAAGGAGTCCGACTGGCCGGGCGCGTACGAGCACCTGTGTCAATTGCTGCGTGACGAGGTGGTGCGGCACCTGCGCGCGGGCATTGATGAAGCTTGCTTGGACAGCTTGCCGCCCAGCCAAGGGGAATCGTTGCGCAACGTGGCCGCCGGCACGGCGACGGATTTGCAGTGGCGCAACAGCCTGGCGGCCTTGTGCGCGGCCTTGACCGAACAATACGACCGCCCGCCCTGGGTGTTGCTAGACGAATACGACTCGCCCATTCACGCCGCGTATGTGTGCACGCCCAAGGAGCTTTTTGACCCCGTGCTGCAAGCCAGGGAGCCGGACAAATTCAATTCTTCCCACTACGGCCGAATGGTCTCGTTGATGCGCGGACTGTTGGGCAGCGCGTTAAAGGGCAGGGACAGGTTTTTCCACAAGGCGGTGATCACCGGCATCTTGCGCGTGGCCAAAGAAGACATCTTTTCCGGTCTCAACAACCTGGGCACCTACGGCGTGCTGGAAGATCGCTTTACCTCTTATTTCGGCTTTACCACAGCCGAAACTCGCGAGGTGTTGGCGGGACAGGGTCTGGTCGGCCACTTTGACCCCGTGCGGGCCTGGTACGACGGCTACCGTTTTGGCAAGGCCGCGCCCGTCACGATCTACAACCCCTGGTCGGTCATCGGCTTTATCGCCGACCCCACCGATCCGCCCAAACCGCACTGGGTCAACACCAGCGGCAACGAATTGGTTCACTCCCTGGTGGAAGGCAGCGACGATCCGCAAGACCGCGCCGACGTGGAGACGCTGCTTTTGGGCGGCACCGTGGAAAAGGATGTCTCCGACAGCATGGCGCTGCGCGAGCTGCCCAGTCTCACCGACGCCCTGTGGAGCATTTTGCTCAGCAGCGGCTATCTGACGGGGGATCCCGACGGCGATGCGACTTTCGGCACCAGGTTGCGCATTCCCAACAGAGAAGTCGACGTCGTCTATCGTCGTTTGATCACGGGCTGGTTTCACAAGTCCTCCCAACAGCATGCGTTACCCGCCGCGCTCAAGGCTTTGGCGGCGGGGGAGCCCGAACAATTCGCGCGGCACCTAGCCACGCTGGCCGCAAGCAGTCTCAGTTATCTGGACTTCGGCGGTTCCGAACCCGAGCGCGTATACCATGCACTGGTTCTGGGCATGGTGGCCTACCTTTCCAACGCCTACCGCATCCGCTCCAACCGCGAAAGCGGGGCGGGGCGGCCGGATTTGCTGTTGCTCCCCCACGATACGCAAAAACCCGGCATTGTCATGGAATTCAAGTGCTAATGTACACGTTTCACTATGAATACATGCTTTCGGGATACGACTGTAGGGCACGCCTGCCATTCACAGACACTGACAGTTTATGCCATAGGATCTCC
>JBCCEG010000038.1:0-9533 GCA_039030455.1 Myxococcota bacterium
ATAAATTATGAATGATGAGTTCCACATCGTAACGAAGAGATGGTCTCATAACTCATAATTCATCATTCATAATTCCTCACTCACCCAGGCTGTGGCCTGTCGTACGGGGCGGCCCTGCATGTCGTTGATGGTAAAGACGCAGCCCACCAATGTGACCGGCTTCCCTTTTCCTAAGTACTTTTCATGATACTTCTTGTCCTTGATCTGCCGCAGGGCGGCTTGCGCGAGCTTTTTGTGCCCCTCGGCCAACTCGGCCGCTAGCGCGGCTTGCGCCTCGGGACTTTTGAGACGCTCGGCTTCGTCGGAATCTTCGGCCAGTTGCTTTTTGGGCGTTGGATTGCCCGGCTCCAGCTTGAACTCAAACACATACGTGCGATTGTCCAAATCGATCACCGCGTCGATGCGGCCGGTGTTGGTGCTCACTTCCGTTTGAATGCGAAAACCCAGCAGTGTGTGGATGAGGTAAAACAGACTCTGATAATATTTTTCCAGGGCAATGTGCAGCTGGTAGGGCACGCCCGCCAACACGCTCCGCAGCGCGATGAAAAACTCCTCGAGATCGGCTTCCGCCAAGGCGTCGGTCAGCCGGTCCAGGTCGGTGACCGCTTGGCCCTTGGACAGGTTGGCGTAAGACTCCAAGAGATTTTTCAAAAACCCCTCGCGGACCTCTTGGTTGGGATAGTCCAGCGTGTAGCGCCGCGTGGCGGCATCGTAGTCGGTGATGGTCAAGTAGCCGGTCTGCACCATCAGCGGCAACAGATTCCGCGGCAGCTTATGCAATTCGTAGCTGTCGAAGGAGGTCTCGTCCACTTTGGCGGCGACCAGGGCCATCGGCTGTGTTTTTTCGACGCGCTTGATCAAGTGGATGAGGAATGAGGGCGTGCCGGTTTGGAACCAATGAGCACGGAACTCCTTGTGGCGCAGCAGCAGCAAGGTGGAAAAGGGGTTGTACACGTGGACGTCGCGGCTGGAAAAGCGAAAGCCGTCGTACCACCGCTTGATCTGGTCCAGCACTCGCGGGACGCTTTTGCCCTGCTCATCGGCCAACTGTTGCAAGTGGGGCGCGAAGTTCTGCTCCAGCTCTTGCTGCGTGTAGCCAAGCAGATCGGCGCAGTCTCGCGCCAGGGTCAGGTCGGTGAGGTTGTTCAGACCCGAAAAGATAGAGACCTTGGAAAATTTACTCACGCCGGTGACGAAGACCAGGCGCAAAGAGCCGCCCATGCCCTTGAGCACGGTGTAAAAGTCCCGTAGCACGTCGCGGTTGGCCTTGGCGATTTTCAGCTTCTCGGCGCGCTCTTCCTCGGTGTCGCCGCCCAGATGATCGATCAGCGGTTTGTCATACTCGTCGATGAGCACGACAGCCTGATTTTCCCCAGCGAGCCGTTCGATCAGATCTCCCAAAAGATCCGCCGCCACTGTGTCCGAGCCCAACTCAACCTCGTGGGCGGCCGCTACCTTGCGCACGGCGCGACACAGCCCTTGCTCCAGGTGTTGGGGACTTCTATTGGCGACGATGGATAAATCCAACCGAATCACGGGGTGTTTTTTGGGCCAATCCCAACGGCCCTCTTGCCCAATCCATAGGTTTTGGAACAGTTCTTTTTTCCCTTGGAATAGCGCTTCCAGGGTGGAGATCAACAAGGATTTGCCGAAGCGGCGCGGGCGCGCGAGAAAGTAGGGACATTTAGGAGCTTGCAACAACTCGTGGATGTTTTGGGTTTTGTCCACGTACACGCAGCCCTCTTGGATCACGTCGCGGAACTCTTGAATGCCGATAGGCAAGGGCTTAGAATTCATGTCGTTACTCTTTACTAGGCATATGGGCCTCTCCTAGTCCAGTATAACAGTCGCGATCGGGGCGTGCGGATGCAACAACGAGCGGAACGGATTCTCGACTTACTGGTGGCACGCTTTCCCAATGCCCGCATTGAGTTGGACTATAATCATGCCGATCCGTGGCAGCTGTTGGTGGTTGTGTGCCTGTCGGCGCAAACCACCGATGTGCGTGTTAATCAGGTGTCGCCCGCGCTGTTTGCCGCCTACCCAACCGTGCATGCCATGGCTGCGGCGCAGCCACAGCAGGTGGAACCGTACATCCGTTCGTTGGGTTTTTTTCGCGCCAAGGCCGACAATTTAGTCCGCGCCGCGCGTGCGATTGTGGAACAATTCGGCGGCAGGGTTCCCCAAGGCCGCGCCGAGTTAGAGACGTTGCCGGGCGTGGGGCCCAAGGGCGCGGCGGTGATTGTCGCCAATGCGTTTGGGCGGCAAGCCATCGCCGTGGATACCCACGTGGGGCGTGTAGCACGACGGTTGGGGTTGACCAAGCAACGCGACCCTAGTCGCGTGGAGTCGGAACTCACCGCGCTGCTGCCCAAGCAGCGCCTGTTACAAGCCCACCACACGTTGATTTGGCACGGCCGCCGCATTTGCCATGCACGCAAGCAGCCGGAGTGTCACCAGTGCCCCGTGGCAACCCTGTGTCCGCGCGTGGGGGTTTGAGAATTATGAATTATGAGATTCTTTTTTCATCGCGATTAATAATACCAATCCGCGAAAAAAACGTTCCCCACCCTGTCATTCCTGCGAAAGCAGGAATCCAGAAAAGGTGGGAACGGAAAACGATTGAGGGGTTGACGAATTTGAAAACTTATTTGTTGGGATTGGTATAACTCATCATTCATAATTCAAAGGCCGATCGACCTTTTTGCGCTCTAGGCATTCCAACACATCGCCTTCTTGCACGTCGCCAAAGCCCTCGATGCACAAACCGCATTCATAGCCCGCTTCCACCTGTTTGGCGTCGTCCTTAAACCGTTTCAAACTCGCGATGCGACCTGTGTGAACGACTTCGTCGGCGCGTTTGACGCGAACCGAAGCGGAACGGACCATGTTGCCCGTTAAAACACGACAGCCGGCAATCTTGCCCAGCTTGCTCACGGGGAACACTTGCCGCACCCCCGCCGTACCGACGACCACTTCTTCGAAGACAGGCCCAAGCAGCTGTTGAATCAGTTCGCGGACGTGGTCGATCACATCGTAGATGACGGCGCAAGAGTGCAGCGTCAGCTTGGCCTGTACCGCGCGCCGCAGGGCTTTGGCATCGGGCTTGGTGTGAAAACCGATCACATGAGCTTGCGAGGCGATAGCCAGATGGACATCGCTTTCGGTGATGGCGCCGACTCCGTGATGCACCACTTCGACCTTGACATCGTCGCTCGACAGATTTTTGACAGCGGCCGTAATGGCTTCCATGGAACCGAACACGTCCGTTTTCACCACGAGCCGCAGCGTTTTCACTTGCTGTTGTTGGGCTTGCTGCTGGAGCAGTTCATCAGCACTGCCGCGCGCGGACTGGAGCAGTTCCTGCTCTCGTTGTTTTTGCGCTCGGTGGGCGGCTACCAGTTTAGCCGCTTTGTCGTCGGCCGTGCAGTGGAATGAATCCCCTGCCATGGGCACGCCCGACAAGCCCAAAACTTGCACGGGAAAACAAGGAGGAGCTTCTTTGACCTGCTTGCCGCAGGAGTCCATCATGCGCCGGACGCGACCACTGTGCCGCCCCAGCACCACGGCGTCGCCTTGCTTGAGCGTTCCCTCTCGCGGCAACAGCGTGGCAATCGGCCCCTGGCCGCGATCCAGCCGTGCCTCGATCACGATGCCCGATGCCCGACAGGTGGGATTGGCTTGCAAACCCGCCAATTCCGCTTGCACGCTAATGCCTTCCAGCAGTTTGTCCAGGCCTTGCTTTTTGAGCGCGGAGACGCGGAAAACTTGCACGTCACCGCCCCACTCTTCGCAGACGACCTCGTGTTCGGCCAGCTGCTGCAACACCTGTTCGGGCTTGGCGCCGGGCGCGTCCATTTTGTTAACGGCCACGATCAGGGGAACCTTGGCTGCTTTTGCATGGTCGATCGCTTCTTTGGTTTGGGGCATCACGCCGTCATCGGCCGCTACCACGAGCACCACAATGTCGGTAATTTGAGCGCCGCGGGCGCGCATGGCCGTGAAAGCCTCGTGGCCGGGCGTGTCTAGAAACGTGACGCTGCCGTGCGATGTCGCGGCGGAATAAGCGCCGATGTGCTGGGTAATGCCGCCGTGTTCGAGCGCGGCCACGTTGCCGTCGCGCAGCGCGTCAAGCAAGCTTGTTTTTCCGTGATCCACATGGCCCATGACCGTTACCACGGGCGGGCGGGGTTGTTGCTGGGTTTTGTCTTCTTGCTGGTGCTGCTCCAACAGGCTCGCCTCGTCAAACCCAACGTTCTTGGCCTCAAAGCCGAATTCAGCGGCAATGATCGCGGCGGTTTCTTGATCAATGGATTGGTTCACCGTGACCATCGTGCCCATCTGGAATAGTTTGGCGACCACTTGGCCCGCTTTGAGCGACATGCGGTGGGCCAATTCGCTCACCACAATAGGCCCCGAAAGTTCCACCACGCGTTTGTGCGCGGCGGTTTGCGAAGGGGGCGGCGGCGTGTTTTTCTTTGACGTCTTCTTCTTTTTAGGTCGGGCCGCCCACAGTTCACGTCCGCCGCCGATGTCGCTACCGCGCCTATGGTCGTGTCTGTGCGGACCTCCGCCCGCGCCGCCTAGATTGGTGCCGCCCGGGCGCCAATTGCTTGGCGAGGGCGCGCCGATGGTGACCTCGCGCACGCGCCCAAACGGCGAACTCGCGGGCTGCGGTGATTTGGTTGGCGTGGCGCTGCCGCTAAACCCCTTGCCTTCCTTGGCCAGCCGCGCGCGGATGGCACCGGCATCGATTGTGCCCACCACGCTTGCTCCCGACGGCCGGGCTTCCTTGGGTGCTTGCGGTTTTGTCGGCGCGGGGCCGGTCTGTTGTCGGGTGGCGGCGGTTCCGGTTTGCGCCGTTTCTTCATCCGGTTCCTTGGGTTCCTTTTGTTGAGGCGTCGCCGGCGCATTTTGCTCTGTTGGAGCCTCTTGCGTGCTTGCTTGCGCGGATGCGGGCTGGGCCTGTGGTGATTCGGCCGCTGTGGCGGATGGAGCCTCGGCGGGAGCGGGACGACGACGGCGCAGCAGCGTGCGTGGTCGCTGGGATGATTCTTGCCGCGCCGGCGCGGCAATTCCCAGCGCTTTGTACGCCGCCTCTTCATCCACGCTGCTAGAGTGTGATTTGACCCGCAGGCCGGCGCTGTTAAGACGCCGCACGAGATCTGAGTTTGCCGCCTTGAGTTTCTTAGCCAGGTCGTAGACGCGAATTTTTGTCATGAATTCTCTAGGGGTGATTGGTTGTGTTGTAACGATGTCCGGAGTTGATGGAGACAGCGCAAGTGCGCCAGCAGCTTGCGGGCAAGTTTACCATGAAGCAGAGAGACAATTCCCACTTCTTGTCGGCCAAGGGCCTGCCCCAGCTCGCGTTTGGAAAAATGGGTCTTGATCACTTCCGTTTTGTCATTCCCGCGAAAGCGGGAATCCACTGTAGAGACGCGATTAATCGCGTCTCTACTTTCTGGAAAGCCCTGCGGAGGGAAATTTGGCATCAAACGGTTGTTTTTGCTCAGTTGGAGCAACCGTTGCCGGGATCGTTCCGACAGATCGCGCGCGAGAACAAGGGCACTGATGTTCCCTTGCGCGAGAGATCGAACACATCGATCCATGCCGAAGTCACACTGGCCGCTGCGGTAACACAATCCCAAACTCTGGAGCACGGCGTGCCTTAGGGCTTCTTGTGTTGTTCGACTCAGGGTCACGGCGTCGGCGTGGACGGGCGCGCGCAGGCAGCGGGCGAATCCGCGCTTGCGCACCCCCAGCTCCAGACAGGGTAGGGTAGGGCAGGCCCATGCGCCTCGGCCGGGCAACCTCGCCCGCAAGTCAAGTGTAAGCTCCCTTGTGGGGCCGCGAACAAATCGCAACAGAGCCTCGGCCGGTGACACTTTTCTGCACCCCGCGCAGGCCCTTTCTCTAGGACCGCGCCCTTTTGCTTGCCGCATTCTCTGCTTTTCACAGTGTTCCGATGTATCGAAGACTTCCTTTTGCCCGGGCGTTCCGACATGGGAAGCAGGTAGAACCTTGACACCGGGAGCGCCTGGTGGGAATTCGTTCAATGCGTTTGTCTCAACTGATGCCACTTGGATCGACATTTGTGTGAATTGTCACGCAAAACCGCTTGCTTAGCAAGGTTTTGTGCGGTAAAGAAGGCGCGAAGCGCTTTGTAGTGCGGTCGCTAGAGACCGCTTTCCTTGCGGATTTTCTACTACCTTTCGCCGCCGTGGTCAAAGCGGCGTCGAGCCGCCGCGGTCCAAGGCCGCTGACGCGGCGTTTTTCCTCAGGATGCCAGTGCCGGAAATACTTGGCGCGCATTGGCACCGGTTTGGCGCATCAGCTCTTCCGCGCTTAGCGCCTGCAATTGGGCGACTTTTCGCGCGACTAGGCTCACGTGAGCGGGCTCGTTGCGTTTGCCTCGGTGGGGCGCCGGCGCTAGGTAGGGGCAGTCCGTCTCAAGCAAGATCCGCTCCAAGGGCAGTCGCGCGGCGACCTCTTGCAGCTGTCGTGCGTTGTGGAATGTAACGATGCCCGACAGCGAAATCCAAAAACCCAACTCCATCGCCTTGCATGCGTGCTCCCACGTGCCGGTGAAACAGTGAATGATGCCGCGCAGTGTGTCGCTCTGTTTTTGATCCAGCAGGCTGAGACAGTCGTCCCAAGCGTCGCGCACGTGAACCACCAGTGGTTTGTCCAGCACCTTGGCCAGCTCGATCTGATCGGCGAACCACGCGCGTTGGGTCGAGGGCTCCGAGTCGGTGTGATAAAAGTCCATGCCGCATTCGCCAATGGCAACGCATTTGGGGTGTTGGGCAAGCTGTCGGAGTTGCTCGATCCCGTCTTGCGGCGCCTTGGCTGTTTCGGTGGGGTGGATGCCGGCGGTAAAAACCATGTCGTCGTGAGCCCGTGCCAAGTCACGTGCTTGCGTCGAGTCCGCTAGATCGCAGCCGACGGCGACAAAACGTTCCACGCCCGCGTCGCGAGCGCGTTGCAGCACCTGGTCGCGATCGGCATCAAACGGCGCGTGATGCACGTGACAGTGAGTGTCCACCAACATAATACCTCCTCTTTTTTAATTTAGCCATCATTTTTAGGCTCTCATAATTCATAATTCATAATTCATAATTCACAACAGCGGAGACCCCAACCGTTCACGGTGCTTGAGGTAGCCTTGGGCGCAGGCCTTGGCCAGGTGTCGGATGCGGGCAATGGTGTCGGCTCGTTGCGTCACCGACAGCCCACGCCGTGCTTGCAGCAAGTTGAACAGATGGCTGCAGCGCAACACATAGTCGTATGCTGGCAACACTAAATCTTGTTCTAGTAATTGTTGTGCCTGCCGCTGGCAATCCTCGAAATGTCGTTGGCACATGCCTGTGTTGACCACGTCGAAGTTATGCCGTGACCACTGTTTTTCGTCTTGTTGATGCAGTTCGCCGTAGGTGACAGGTTGTCCGTTTGCTAGGTGTCCCCACAGCAGTGAGAACACGTTATCGGTGTTTTGTTGGTAGCAGGCCAGGCGTTCCAGTCCGTACGTCAGCTCACAGCTAATGGGATGAAGCGCCAGCCCGCCGCATTGTTGAAAGTAGGTGAATTGGGTCACTTCCATGCCATGCGCCCACACTTCCCACCCCAGCCCGCATGCGCCCAGCGCCGGATGCTCCCAGTCGTCTTCGACAAAGCGCATGTCTAGCGCGCTAGGGTCCAACCCCGCCGCCCGTAGGGATTCCAAATAGAGCTCTTGCGGATTAGGCGGCGCGGGTTTGAGAATGACTTGCAACTGATAATAGTGCTGCAGCCGGTTGGGATTTTCGCCATAGCGGCCGTCGGTGGGGCGACGACACGGCTCCACGTAGGCCGCGTTCCATGGCTCGGGGCCTAGCACGCGCAAAAACGTGTGGCGGTTCAGCGTACCCGCCCCCACCTCCACGTCGGTGGGGGCAAGCAGCAAGCACCCGTGCGCATGCCAGAATTGTTGCAATTTAAGGATGAGATCCTGAAAAGTTGCCTTGGTTGCCATGCGGGGCATGATAGCACGAGCTGCCCGTTGTTTTGTCCATGGCGCGGCTGTTTGCCAAACGGCCTTGCGATCGGCTATTGTGCAAGAACTTGCGGCTCACCTAAACGCTTTGTTTCCCATCAACTACAAGTGGAGGAATGGAACCATGGCAGGGCTCATCGAGAAACTAAGGCGGCTAGTGAAGTCGGACCCCGTGGACGCCTTGTCGATCACCTACGGCAAGGTCGCGGTGGAACACGCGCAAAAAGGGGATTGGGATAGCGCCATCGCCTGGCAGCTAAAGGCGCGGCAGGTGCAAAAAGATGCTCGCGGCCCCCGGCACCACGAAGTGGGCTCGTGCTCCAACGCCGTTGCCTTTGTGTGCATGCAGGGGGGTCGATTTGAGCAGGCCGTGGGGTACCTGCTAGAAGGGTTGCGGATTTTCCAAGCCAACGGCACCGAGAGTTCCGCCGAAGGGATTTTGTGCCACAACTTCTTGGCCATGTGCCACACACAACTTGGTCGGTTGGATCAGGCGGTCGAAGTGCTGCGGCGTTTGGTGGAACTGCACGAGAAAAAGCAGGGCGGCGATCATCCCGACACCGCCGCGGCACACGGCAACCTGGGGGCGGCGTATTTGGGTTGCCGCGCGCCGGACAGGTTGGACAAGGCGCGCGACCATCTGACGCGGGCGTTGGAGATTCACGCCGCGTGCGCCCGACCGGATCATACCGGCAAGGCCGGCTGCTTGCGCAACCTCGCTCTGGTTCACAGCCTGACCAAACAGGTCGACCAGGCGGTGGATTGCTGTCGCGAGGCAATCGAGGTGTTGGGGCGGTTCCGCCACGAGAGGGCAACCGAGCTACTGGTCGATGCATACATCGACTTGGCCCGCGTGTCCGCCTACGCCGGTCGGCGACACCAAGCCGTTGCCGCGTTGGAGCAAGCGCTCAAGTTGCCGCCGGTCGCCAATCCCCAGCCAAGGGGGGAGATCTCCGGTCCTCGCGGGGCTAAGCAGCTTCTCGCCAGGATCCGCCGGGGCAAATCCGTCGATCCACCGATGCCTTCATTTCAGTTTTTGTGCAGGGAGATGGGCGGGTGAAAGAGGATTATGAATTATGAATTATGAGTTTCTTTCCTCATGGCTTTTAGCCCTCATAATTCATCCGACATTCCGCACATGAGTGAAAAAGTTTTGGAATAAAATTTTTTTTGGATCCATGATACCGTCACTCTTTATCTCGCCCCGGAATTCTTGCAAAACAGACCCGTCCAACGTCTCATCGCCCCGGGTCTGCAAGCCCAGACCTTCAACGATGACGCTCTGGGCAGAACCCTGGACGCCCTGCACAAGCACGACGTCTCCCAGCTGTACATCGCCATCGCGGCACACGCCGTCAAGATTCTGGGCTTGCCCGCGGCGGGCTTGCACATGGACTCCACAAGCTTCCATCTCGACGGCAAGTACAACCGCGACCAGCCCCCCGACGACGACGACCGGATCATCCACGTCACGCGCGGACATAGTCGGGATCACCGTCCC
>JBCCEG010000039.1:0-9453 GCA_039030455.1 Myxococcota bacterium
CGTTGCCGCACCGTGCACCGGTCCTCCCCAAATGTCATGTCCAATATCCAATGCATGCTCTCTACCCCCCAGTGTCCCCGCACCGCGTGCAGGTGACGCCTTGCGTTAGGAGGGAGGCCGCGAAGCCCCCCACTTTCTCAAAAGATCCTTGCCCAACCAGGCAACCTTGTCGGTACAAACACACACCCGTTTCTCAACCCGCCCATGGCCTTTCACGGCCCTACTCATAAGATAAACACCTAGAAACGAACCGCTAGGTCTTTTTTTAATGCGTCGGCTCTGGCGCGCGTCATGACGCGGATCCCTTGTCGGAATCGTCGTGATCGTCGCCAGACGGCGGCGCGGTGGGGATGCGGGGAACGATATCCAATGGTTGCAAACGATCGGCCGAGAAGGCAACGCGTTTGCCTTCGGCCGACGAGCCCGGGCCCAGTTCGCCGAGTTTCCGCACGGCGGGCAACACGCGTGTCTCCACCGATCCCACTGTTTGATTGTAGCTGTGCACGCTCGTGTTCAGGCTCCGCCCCAATTTTCCTAGGTGCTCCAACAGGGTGTTCAAGCGCTCGTGCAGCTGGCGCGCCAGCTGCACGACTTGTTGGACATTACGCGCGAGCGCGTCTTGCCGCCAACCGTACGAGACCGCCTTGAGCAGCGCGATGAGCGTGGTGGGGGAGGCTAAAATCACGCGGCGCGACGCGGCGTATTCGATCAGCTGGTGATCTTCGCCGGAGGCGGCGCTAAAAAAAGACTCGCCCGGCAAGAACAGCACCACGAAGTCAGCCGAATGCTCTAGGCGTTGCCAATATGCCTTTTGACTCAGAGCCCGCACGTGGTCGCGGACGTGGCGCGCGTGCTGTTGCATCAACAGGACTTTTTTAGCGGGGTCGGTTTCTTCACAAGCTTGTAGATACGCCGCCAGCGGGGTTTTGGCATCGACCACCAGGCATCTGTCGCCGGGCAACCGCACGATGAGATCCGGTCGCAGCGGTTGGTCTTGCACTTGCCCCGTCAAGTGCGCCTGGCTGACAAAGTCGCAGTGGGGCACCATGTCGGCCAGCTCCACCACGCGCCGCAATTGCAGCTCGCCCCATTTGCCCCGCGCGGTGGGGGAGTGGAGAGCTTGGCTTAAGGACTGAGTTTGCGTGGAAAGACGCTGTTGCGCTTGCAGCAGATCTTGCACTTGTTGGCGCAACGCTTCGTAGGCTCCCTCGCGTTTTGTCTCCAATTCCCGCAGCTTTGTGTCCATGCTGCTCAACGTGGTTTTGAAAGGCGCGAGCATGTGGTCGATGGCCTCTTGGCGCTTGGCCAAATCCGCTTGTGAATTTCGGTGCCAGCCCGCCAGGTTGCTCTTGGCCAGCGCCAGAAACTCTTGATTGTTTTGCCGCAGTGCTTGGGCCGACAGGGCCGCGAACGTGTCCTTGAGTTCGCGCTGCATGGTTTGCAGCTGCCGCACCGCTTCTTCCCGCCGACCCAAGGCTTCTTTGCACGTAGTCAGTTCCCCGTTCAGCTGCCGCAGCCGATCCTCGTCTTGTTGCATGCGCTGTCTGGCTTGGGGAATTTGTTTGGCCTGCTCCTCGAACGCGACACGCGCGGCCGTCTCTCGTCGTAAGCTCGTTTGGCTTTCTTGCACCTGCTGCTGTAATTGGGGGATCCGCTTGACTTGTTCTTGCACCGACGCGTGGGCGACGGTCTCTTTGTGTAATTCCTCTTGGAGGTTTTGGCAACGCTGTCGCAGCTCGTCCGCCCGCTTGTCGGATTCAGCGAGCCGATTGCGCGCATTGGCCAGCAGAGCCGCCAGCGCGGCCGCTAAGCACGCGCATAGAGCGCATAGGGTGGTTAGCCAGGCTGCCTCGGTCATTCCATCGGTTTTGTTAGGGATGCCCTTCTCTTGCCGGAGGTGGGACTCGAACCCACACGGCCCGAAAGCCACCGGATTTTGAGTCCGGCGCGTCTACCAATTCCACCACTCCGGCACGATCCTGCCTCATTGTGCGGGCGCGGCCTCTTTTGGTCAAGGCGGGGGTGTTTACATGTCTTTTTTGCCGCGCCGAGGTTCCAGCGGGTTCGGTGTTTGCGCTAAGCTCAAGGCGTGACAATCGCGACCAGACAGATCAAACGCGCGCGGCGGCGCGAACGACCAGATTTTGGACCGGTCCGCGAAAGCGATCTGATTTTCCGCGCCTTGCTGCAGTGCCTGCCTTTTTATCGCGCCTTTTTGGCCAAGCGCCTGCCCGAGCGCATTCGGCGTCGCATCGACCTAAGCAAATTGCGCGTGCTAAAGACGAACCGCATCGGTCGGGGCCTGGACGAACGGATCGTCGATTGCGTGTTCCTGGTGCCGCTAAAAACGGGAGACGGGTTTTTTCTCATCCACGTGGAGCACTGGTCCAAAAGCAAGAAGGATGCGGTCGAGATCGTGTTGGATTACCAGATTCAACTGCTCAAGGAGGCGCGGCGGCAATATCCAGGGAAAAAGATCTTTATTTACACGCTGGTGGTGCACAACGGCCGAACACCTTTTCGTCACGACACGGACATGTTTCCGCGCGGCACCGTGGCGGAGCGCCGGACGGCACATCAATCGCTGGGCTCGTTCGACTTGGTGGACCTGAGCCAACTGTCGGACGAGGAATTGGGCGGGAGGAGCCTGTTGTTGCGGGCGGGCGAGACTTTACTGAAGCACGGCTACGACAAGAGAATCACTCCCACGGTGCGGCGTTTGATGCCGCTGCTGCGCAAGCTGTGGCAACGGTCGGAGACGCAAGAGGCGGTGCATCAGCTGGTGACCTACGCATGGCTCGCCGCCCACGAGGAGGAAAAAAGTCATATAATGGAGTTAGTAAGGGAAGGGTTGAACTTCGAGGAAAAGGGGAACGCCATGAGAGTAGCGGGTATGTTGCTGCGCGAAAGTAGACAGCAGGGATTGCAAGAAGGCTTGGAGACGGGTCTGCAAAAGGGCAGGCAAGAGGGCAGGCAAGAGGGCAGGCAAGAAGGTTTGCTGGAAGCCGCCCGCAAGATGCTGCTGGCCGGTGTTGACGCGGGGGTTGTCTCGCGAGCCATGGGCCTGCCGCGCGGGAAACTGACGGCGCTGCGCGCCAAGGACTAGACACGTTCGCGGCGACGCCCATGAATCAAACCACCGGCCTCGCCCTGCCGCCCGCGTCTTGGGTAGACCTGCTGTTTCCCCTATTCGCTTTTCTATGCATTGTCGTCTTGCCTTCTCTGACGGCCGTCTGGGTCATTGTCAAAATAGTGACGGAAAAGGCCCCGTCCGACCAGACGTAACGCCATGTCCGACGCCATGTTCCAGCGGCTCGCGCGACTTGCCGAACATCATGATCAACTTGCCGCGGAACTGCAGCGGCCAGACAAAACGCCCGACGAATTGCGCGAACTGGGTCAACAAAGCGCCCGGCTGGAGCCTGCGGCTAGCGCCTACCGTGCTTGGCGGGCGATCGCGCGCAAACGCGACGAGGCGCATGCCCTGCTGCAAGACACGGATTCGGATATGCGCGCGTTGGCCAAGGAAGAACTGCGGCAACTGGAACAGGAACTCGAGCAACTGCACCACCATGTGCAACAAGTTCTGTTACCCCGCGACGAGCGTGATGAAAAAAACGTCATGCTCGAAATTCGTGCCGGCGCCGGCGGAGACGAAGCATGTCTATTTGCCGGTGATCTGCTGCAGATGTATGCGCGCTACGCACAAACGGTAAACCTGCGTTGTGAATTGTTACATACCTCCGAAGGCACCCAAGGGGGATACAAAGAGGTGGTGGTGCGCGTGGTGGGTAAGGGCGCCTATGCACAGCTCAAATATGAAGCGGGCGTGCACCGTGTCCAACGAGTGCCCGACACAGAGACGCGTGGGCGTGTCCACACTTCCGCTTGCAGCGTGGCGGTGTTGCCCGAGGCGCAAGAAGTGGAACTGCACATCGCCGAAGCTGACCTTCGCATCGATACATTCCGAGCGTCGGGCGCGGGCGGGCAGCATGTCAATAAAACCGATTCGGCCGTGCGCATCACCCACTTGCCCACGGGGCGAGCCGTGGCCTGCCAAAGCGAACGGAGCCAGCAGCAAAACAAAGCCAAAGCCATGGCTTTGCTGCGTGCGCACCTGCTGGAAGAAAAGCGGCAGGAAGAAGAGGCCAAACGATCGCAACAAAGGCGGCAAATGGTCGGCAGCGGCGACCGATCCGATAAAATCCGCACCTACAATTTTCCGCAAGACCGCTGCACCGACCACCGCATCGGCCTTAGCGTCAACCTGACAAAGTTCATGGCCGGCGAACTGCAACTCGTTCTACAGCCTGTACAAGCCCACATGCGGGCGCAAGCGCTGCAAAACCCTTCCAACGAGCTCGCGGCCAATCCGGATGCATCTTCCTAACACCAATCCTCAGAAACAAGTTATACAAATCACGGAAATTAACGTTCCCAACCCTGTCATTCCTGCGAAAGCAGGAATCCACAAAAGACAGGAAACATAAAACGACCTGGAGTTGTCGATTTTGTAACATTATTTTCTTGGATTGGCATTACATAACCGCCGCCTCCGTGGATCATCATGAACACGCATCTCATGTCCTAGATTCCCGCTTTCGCGGGAATGACAAAAGGAGGTTGCGGGAAAAACAAAAGAAAACTTGTTTTTGAGAAATGGTATAACACCAATTCGTCAAAAAAAATTGGCGAAGAATCCCTCTTCGCAGGGATAAAAAACCCACGCGGCGCTAGGCTAGAGCGGATGAAAACACCGCACACCCCGCCCACGACCATCTTCCTCCCACGGCGGCATGCGTTGGCTACAGGGAAGCGTTGCATGGGCGCAACGCGGCGCGAACGGACACCCCTTGATCCGCTGATGCAGCCCCGGCACATGACCGGCCAACGCAACCAGAGGCTGCGCCTCTTTGCTTGCCACACCCCGCGGGCTCTCTGAACTCTCTGAGTCATCGGAGCCTCTGGAAGCAAAGCCATGCAGTGGCACACACGCCAGCAAACCGGCGGTATAGGGGTGCTTGGGGCGGGCAAACAGATCCCGCACGGGGGCTTGCTCCACCACCCAACCGGCGTACATCACCGCGGCAACGTCACACATGTGAGCCACCACGCCCATGTCGTGCGTAATCAATAGCAAGCCCATCTTGTGTTTTTGCTGTTGCTCCCGCAGCAGCTTCAAAATTTGCGCTTGAATCGTCACGTCCAGCGCGGTCGTGGGTTCGTCGGCAATGAGAATATCCGGCCGACAGGCTAGCGCAATGGCGATCATCACCCGCTGGCACAAACCGCCGGAAAGTTGATGCGGATACTGGCTCATGCGCTGCCGCGCTTGCGGAATCCCCACGCTGCCTAGTAGCTCGACCGCTGTTTGTCGCGCCGCCGCATGAGACAGTCCGCGTCGCGCCCGCAGGACTTCGTTGACTTGCAGGCCGATGGGCAGCACTGGATTCAAACTGGCTCGCGGCTCCTGAAAAATCAGGCTCATGGCGCGACCGCGCACCTCTCGCCACTTGTGGGCGGAAAGCCCCAACAAATCTCGACCGCGATGGAGAATTTCACCCTGTGTCACCCGCCCGCCGATAAACTCGATTAGCCCCGCCAGCGTTAACGCCACCAGACTCTTGCCACACCCCGACTCCCCCACCAACCCCACGGTCTGCTGCTGCCCAACCGTCAGACAAACGTCGTGCAACGCCTCGAACGTCCCCTGCTCCGTTGTGAGTTGTACCGACACGTGACGCGCCTGGAGCACGGGGGACAGCGTGTCTTTCGCTGTAGAGACGCGATGAATCGCGTCTCTACTTGTTCGGGAACGCTTTTCCCTTGTTTTCCCCACAGCGCCCGCATCCTGCATACCGATGTCATGTAGCGGGGTGCTGGGAATACTCCGGTCTGGATTTCCGCTTGCACAAGTCACGCAGTGACCCCGGCGGCGGAAAGAACCATTCGGCGATCCGCTTGCGCCGCCAGGCTTTCGTTGTGCGTCACGAGGACTACCGTCGCCTTGGTCCGCCGTTGCGCGGTACGCAGCAATTGAAAAACGGCCTTGCCCGACGCTTCGTCTAAATTTCCCGTCGGCTCATCCGCCAGCACAAGTTGGGGGTGCGTAACCAGAGCGCGTGCCAGCGCCACACGCTGCTGCTGCCCGCCCGAGAGTTGCGCCGGTTTATGGCGCAGCCGATGAGCCAACCCCACTTGCTCTAGCATCGCGCGAGCCCGACGCTGCGCCGCCAACTGGGAACAGCGATTGACCAGCAACGGCATGGCTACATTCTCTTGCGCCGTCAACTCGGGCAGCAAGTGGTGAAACTGGAACACAAAACCGATGCGTCGGTTGCGTAGCCGTGCCAACTGGTTCGAATCCAAACGCGCAACGTTGGCTTCCCCCAGCCGCAAACACCCGCCGTCGGGGCGATCAAGGGTCCCAAGCACATGCAGCAAGGTGCTTTTGCCCACGCCCGAGGGTCCCGTAATGGAAACGAGCTCGCCCGATGCCACATGCACGTCGATTCCGCGCAACACGGGAACCTGCTCGTCATCGCGCCGGTACGCCTTGCACAATCCGGTCGCTTGAATCTCCATGCGCGCATCCTTCGGCTCGGCGCCTTTAATGGATTCCCGCCCCTGCTCGGGGGCAGGGGTGACAACCCTTCGCGGGAATGACAAAAGGATTGTACGCCTTTTTGCCGGGGTAAGGAGGCGCGGAGCGCTTTGGTGTGCGGCGGCTCGACGCCGCTTTCCTTGCTCGCGGCGGCGAGCCATTGCAAAGCGAGAGCAGCCTCAAGCGACCGCACTCCAAGGCGCCGTCAAGCCGGCGCGATCCAAAAGCACTCCGCCCGTCTTTACGCAGGCTATAATCAGGCCATGCAGGTGTCGTTCGCGAAATACGAAGGGTTGGGCAATGCCTTTTTGCTGGTGGACCGCATGGGCAACGACAAGAACTCCCCTCCCCTTTCGCCCGAGCACGTGCAACGGCTGTGCGACCACCATCGCGGCGTCGGCGCCGACGGGGTGATTCTCGTCTCCCCCCCAAAAAACACACAAACCATCGCGACGATGGAGCTTTTTAACGCCGACGGCGGCCTCGCGGAAATCTCGGGTAATGGCTTGCGCTGCTTGGCCTTGTGGCTGCAACATCGGCGGCGGATCGCGGCAGGCAAGTCCTGCCTCATCGCCACCGACGCCGGACCGCGCCAAGTTTCTTTCACCCCCGACGGCATCCGGGTGGAAATGGGCCGCGCCCACGTGGATTGGACCCGGCCGCTTTCGGTCATTCTAAGCGACACCGACCCCTGTCATCCCTTCGCTGTTGCTCAGAACAAGCCTGGCGAGCACAGCCCTTCCTGTCATCCTGACGAACGCAGCGAGGAAGGATCTCCCCAGCCCGCCGCCATGTGGGGAGATTCTTCGCCTGTCCTTCACTATTGTTCAGGACAGACTCAGAATGACAGAGGAGGTGGCTCCCACCGCGCTCAGGATGACAAAGAGATCACCGCAGTCACCTTGGGCAACCCGCACGTGATCATACACACACCGAAGACGGGATCCGAAGACCTCACCGCCCACATCGGACAGGCATGTCAAAAAAGCCCTCTGTTCCCCGAAGGGGTCAACGTGAGCATGTGCACGCTGGTCGATCGGACCACGATCAAGCTCACCACGTACGAGCGCGGCGTGGGTCTCACCCCCGCCTGCGGCAGCGGCGCCTGCGCGGCCGTGGCGGCCCTCATTCACCGCAACGAGCTGCCGGTAGACCAAGAGATTACCGTCCGGCAACCAGGCGGCGCGCTCATCGTGCGGCAAGACACGGCAAGAAGACTATGGCTGACAGGTCCCGCGCGTCGGATTTGCGAAGGCACGGCCTTTTTGAATTATGAATTATAAATTATGAATTATGAGTTCCAAATCGTAATAATGATACCAATCCGCACAAATAGTTTGACAAAATCGACAATCCCCGTGCATTCTTCGCTCCCTTGTTTTCTGGATTCCCGCTGGAGTTTACCCTCGCGAAGGCAGGGGCAGGAATGACAGGAAATGATATCATAATTCATAATTCATAACTTATAATTCATAATTCGTTAAACGTGTTCCCGGGTAGTAACGCGCTAGAATTTGCTCGGCCGTGGCACCTTGCCGTGCCATGCCGCGCGCGCCCCATTGGCACATGCCCACACCGTGGCCGTGACCCTGTCCGGTGAATGTAACGCCGCGCGATGTCGGTTGAATGCGGCTAATCCACGTGGAGGGAAGGCGATTGTAACCGACTAAAGCGCGCAACTTGGTGGCGGGGATATCTTGGCTCCCCCGGCACATAATTCGCACGGTCCGCAAACGCCCTGAAGGCAAGCGAGAACCCATGCGCAATCCCTTGACCTGACCTACCCCTGTCTGCTTGAGCGATCGGTTGAGCTCGCTGTAGTCCACGTGCACACTCCAACGGAACTGCTTGCCCGCGTCGCGGCAAAACCCACATCGGACGCCGCGCAAGTAAGGCTGTTCTTGCCCCCAAACTTCTTGTCCACTGGCTGTATGGTCCCCGCAAGCCGCATGAAAATACGTGTGCGCCAACTCCCCGTTCCACGCCAACACTTGCCCTCGCGTGGCCATGGCCGCTTTGGTTGCCGGAGCATCCGCATCGACACGACCGCGATAGACTTGGTCCAACACATCGGACCTGACGTGATAACGTTGACCGGCGCGCCGCTGTCGTTGCCATAAGGCATAGGTACGCACCGCGACCGCTTGGGCTTTCAGGGCCTCAAGCGGCCAACCGCCGGGCATTTCACTATGCACCACGCCTGCCACATATCGCTCTAGCGGGACTTGTCGTACCCCTCCCGTGGTGGCCACGGCAATGTTAGGCCCTGTGCCATGCTGCCGCGCGGACGGACGGGCACGCGAACGCCGCGGCTGACGCTGACGCCGTTGGACTCGGGTTTTGGAGGGCCGAGAACGCGAGGGCGGCTTAACACTCGCGCGTGAATTGGATTGGGCCGCCTGCCTCGACCGCCGCAGCGAGCAGCCCGAGGCGCCGACGGCAACCCCGATTGCCAGTAGTCCCAGCAAACACGAACGCACAAACCCACGCAGGGCTCGGCGAGGGTAAGTCAAAACACGCGGGGATAAATTCTTACCACGGTTACCCCCTTGCTCGCGAAACCCACGCCAATACCTGTTGTCAAGGAACTTCACATGAAAACGCAGGCGACGAAATTGTGCGTACACACCTCTCATTCATCAGCATCGTCTCTCTTGCTCACTCTCTTTCTTTGGCTGGAACCCGACGTACAGTACACCTTCGCTTGGTACGGCGTATAGATACCTAACGATAAAGTCGCAGAGCTAAAAATTCCTATCTCAGCAGCAAGCTACTGAGTTTTACGGAATTTTTTCCTTCGGACCGCCCTGCTCCGGACATGATTATGGGCTGACGCCCATACGCTATCC
>JBCCEG010000040.1:0-9289 GCA_039030455.1 Myxococcota bacterium
ACACGGAAAAGGCTTGGCGAGTGGTTTGTCATGCTTTTGTTCGGCTTGCCGTCTTGGTCCATGAATAATAATGATGATGGTCGGCAACCCGAGAAAGGCCTTGAGCAAAGCGAAAACCCCTCTCATCAACCAGCAAATGGATGTGTCCCACAACAGTCTCACATGTTTGATGCTTGCTGCTATAAGTGGTTACACACCCCTAGCCCGTCTCCTACTACAACGCGGAGCGGATGTCATGCTCAAAAGCACGGAGGGCAAGACAGCTTTGGATTACGCCCTCGAGGGGGGACTAAACGAGATCACACAAGCCATATTGGTACGAATCATTACGGATTCATGGCGATAAATCCGCACCGCGAGATCCTATGTACCGCGGACCGGCTGAACTTTGGACACAAGTGTCCGGGAATCGGCTGAACGCGTTTGAATGACTCTTTGCCGCTACTTTCACGCCCCATTTTGTCATTCCCTCCCCTGTTCGGCAGCCGGGGGCAGGCTCCGGCGGGAATTCCAAAAAGTCCGTCGCTCAATGTTTCCCCGGATCAGTCGATCGAATTTCATGGTCTGGATCCCCGCTTTCGCGGGGATGACAAAGTGGGCGGGGATGACGGGAAGAGAACGTTTTTTTTCGTGGTTGGTATTGCTCTACAACAGACAGGCGCGGATCAGGGCGGTGTTCCCTTGCAGTTGTGCCGCAGTGCGCATGCCCAGCAAAAACATGGTTGTGTGGAATTCGCGGCGCAAGCGGGCGATGAGTCGCGACACGTGGTCGGCCGATTGTAGCGCCGCGTGCAAAAACGGTTGGGCGATGCCGCACAGCGACGCGCCTAGAATGACGGCCTTGGCCATATCCACCCCCGAGCGAATGCCGCCGGAGGCGATCAAGGTGACGCCGTGGTCGCGCAGCCCCCTGCGGGGGTTTGCTTTTTCGTCGGAAGCTCTTGGAACAAAGCCGCGCAGCCCCGCCAGGTCGCGCAGGGCGATCGGCGTGGGAATGCCCCAGTCGGCAAAGAGATCCCCGACGGAATTTTGGGGGTCGACGTGGCGATGATGCTCCACGCGGCTCCAAGAAGTCCCGCCCGCGCCCGCCACGTCTAGATAACGAACACCCTGCTCGACCAACAGCCGCGCGTCTTGAGGCGACAAGCCCGCGCCCACTTCCTTGACAATCACGGGATGCTCCAGCGCCTTGACCACCGCGCCGATGCGTTCGGCCAGCCGGCCGAAGTTGGTGTCGCCCTCGGGCTGGACGGCTTCTTGCAACGGATTTAGATGCAGGCACAGGGCGTCCGCCTCCACCACGCGGATCGCTTCGGCGCACGCGGCGACGTCCATGCCGTTATTCAGCTGGATCGCGCCTAGATTGGCCAACAGGGGTACGGTGGGGGCGAATTGGCGCAGCGCGAAGCTTTGGCGCGCGCGCGCTTGCGTGAACATCACGCGTTGTGATCCCACGCCCACGGCCACGCCCTCGCGCTGTGCCGCGACGGCCAGATTGCGGTTAACGGCGCGCAATTGGTCGTGGTCGCCGCCTGTCATGCAGGAGATCAGCAAGGGGAAAGACAGGCGCTTGCCCAAGAACGTGACCGATGGATCCACCTCGTCCCAGTCCAGCTGCGGCAGCGCGCGGTGTGTCAGATGGATCCGATCAAAGTAGTTTTTGCATCGGTCCGAGGCCGCGTCTTGCCGTAAGATGCGCACGTGCCGCAGTTTGCGGCTGTTCACGGGATCGGCCGTCATCGCTCCAGCAATCGGTGCGCGCGCATGAGTTCGCCCGGGTTGGTTTGCGCCCCCAGCAACGACAATTCGCCGCAGAGCACGGCGGCCCCGCAAATCGCAGCCAGGCGGCGCGCGTTGGCGCCCGGCGGAGCGTTGCCGGCGCAGCCGAGCATCGTCAGGTTGTCGCGCGCGAACTCCAACTGTTTGCCGTTGCCGACGGTCCCCACAATCAGGTTGGGCAGGGTGACGGAAACGGCTAGGTCTCCATCGCGCGCTTCGGCATGCGTGATGCCTTGGGAGCCCTCCACGATATTGGCCGCGTCTTGCCCGGTGGCCAGGTAAAAAGCGAGCAGGATGTTGGCAAAGTGAGCGTTGGCGCTGCGCACGCTGCCGGCCAAGATGCCGCCAAGCAGATTCTTTTTGACATTGAGCGCGGCGATGCGTTCGGGGGTGGTTCGCAGCAGCGTTTCGCATGTTTTTCGCGGGACGCGGACTTCGGCGATGACGTGTTTCCCCCGGCCCAGCAGGCCGTTCACGGCCGAAACTTTCTTGTCGGTGCATAGGTTGCCCGAAATCGAAACGGATTTCAGGCGGGGGAACCGGTGCAGCACCCACTCCGTCAGGGCTTCGGCGGCCCCGGTCACCATGTTGTGCCCGGCCGCGTCGCCCGTGGTCATGCCAAGTCGGAGAAAAAGAAGATTACCCACAAGCTGCCCATGCAAGGCCGCGAAGCGACCAAATCGCGTGGTGGACTCCACCACGCGGGCGATCTCGGGCTCACGCGCGCCGATGTGGCGCCAGGCGTCGACGGTTTGCCGTGCGTTTTGCCCTTCCAACACCACCGATCGCGTCATCATGTCGCTCACCACCGTGACGTGGATGCCGTTCCCCTCGCACGCGGCCCTGGCGCCGCGATTCACGGCGGGGATCAGCGGGGTTTCTAGCGTGGCTAGCGGAACAAGCACGTCCTCGCGGCGTGACGCATCGGCGATATCGGCGCCCACAAGTCTCAAGGGTCCGACGGTGTAGGTGGGGATGGCGGTGACGCTCGCGGGTTGAGGCTTGATCATGCAAGCGCGAGCCCGCTAGTACCGCGGGCCGGAGGGATTGATAGGATTACAGGATGAGTGATCAGGACGAAACGCGCGAGTTTGCCGACGCCATCTCTACTGCCAGCCATCCAACAATCCGTTAAATCCCGTGATCCGCGGTACTAGCGCTTGGTTTTCAGTTTGGTAATCTCGGCCGGAGCAAGCTCGGTGACCTGCACGATGAGTTTGGGATCTAGACCGGCTTGCAGCATGGCGAGGGCGACGTCGCGGGCTTTTTTACGTTCGCCTTCTTGCCTGCCCTCTTGCCTGCCTTCCTGCCTGCCCTCTTGCCTGCCTTCCTGCCTGCCCTCTTGCCTGCCTTGGCGCAGTCCTTCTCTCAGCCCTTCTTGCTTTCCTTCGCGCTTCAGCGCCAGCCCCAGTGTCATAACCTCTCCTCCGACCGTTTCTCCCAATCTTTCCTTGATTGATTTTAGTATATCACGCAAATCCGCTTCGGGCCCAAGACAAGTAACATAGCGCACCGTCCCTTCGGAAAAACCATGCCGATTCGGCTCATCGCCACGCTCCAACGCCTGGACATAGGGCCACAACCTCGCCAAGGTCTCCTCCAACTTGGGATCAAAGACGTGTTTGAGCGCTAATTCAAAAATCGCCAACATCGGGTCTTCATCAGGCCCCGCAGCTTCGATCGCATGCGTATCCACCACTTGCATACTTCCCAAAGACTCTCTTGCCACGCCGCGCTCTCGCTCGCTCAACGCCGCGTACAAGTCCGCGGGGTGTTTGTAAGGCTCGGGACCGTTGTAAAGCAGCAAGCCGTAAGTCATTAACGACTTTTTACCCTTGTGCGCCTTGTGGTAGGCCTGGGCCAGTTGCAGTAGGTCGCTGCCGAGCCGAACGGCGGCATCGGGCCGCGCACTCGATAAGTGCTCCAAGCACAACAGCGCCTCGCCGTTGCCGCTTTCCAGGTCCGCGATAAACACGGCGTCGGCGATGCGTCCCTTCAGAGTAGGGTCAATGGTGTCGGGTTTGCAGGGCCGTAGCGTCTTCCAGTTGATGAGCGACACGGGCTCCGTCGGTAGATGTTTGCGCCAAAAGGCGACGGCCAGGGCAAGATGACCCAGGGCGAACCGCACGTACGCATCGTGCCGCCGGATGATGCGGATGGGGCGCGGCTTTTTGGTGCTTGATGTTTGAGCGCGACGCGCGGCCATAACGCTGTCAAGCTAACACAGACAGCGATGTGGTCGGTCTCGTGCTGATTGACGGCGACGGGGCGTTCGGGGTACAAGGAAGGAAATTATGGATGCCCTAGGGACAGTTCCCGTTATCGTTGGTTTGTCGGCGTTGATCTTTGCCGTTGGCAAGAGCAGGCAGATCGCCGCGTGCGAGTGTGGTACGGAGCGCATGCAAGAAATCGCTTCGGCGATCGCCGCGGGAGCCATGGCCTTTTTGCGCCGTGAATACAAACTGCTTGCCATTTTTGTTGCCTGCGCCATGGCGTTGCTGGCGTTGTCGCATATGGAGCGGCCAATCCTGATGCTGCAGGCAACTTCCTTTATGGTTGGGGCGGCATGCTCGGCATTGGCTGGATTTTTCGGCATGCGCGTAGCCACGCAAGCCAATGTTCGCACGGCGGCGGCGGCGCGTGACGGCTTGCCGCGGGCTCTGTCCGTGGCGTTCGCCGGCGGCACCGTTATGGGAATGAGCGTGGTGGGCTTGGGCATGTTCGGCCTGGGAGTGTTGTTGTTGCTTTATCGCGCTATTCCCAGTTTGGCCTCAAGCGCGGGGTTGTCGGATGTTCTTGTCATCATATCGGGTTTTTCGATGGGTGCCTCGTCCATCGCGTTGTTTGCTCGCGTGGGTGGCGGCATTTACACCAAGGCCGCGGATGTGGGCGCCGATCTGGTGGGTAAAGTGGAGGCGGGAATTCCCGAGGATGATCCACGAAACCCGGCGGTGATCGCGGATAACGTCGGTGACAATGTAGGCGATGTAGCGGGCATGGGCGCGGATCTGTTTGAGTCTTACGTCGGAGCGATTATCTCGTGCATGATCATCGGCGCCACGTTGACCGTATCCGGCGGTTCTCGGTCGGGCAGCGAGTTTTTTGGCGAAGATGTGGTTTTCGTGGCGCTGCCGTTGTTGCTTGCGTGCGTGGGGGTTGCCGCGTCGATTTTGGGAACGTTTGGCGTGCGCGGTACGGCAACGGAAAATCCGCAAACCGCGCTTAATCGAGGCACGTATGTCGCCACGGCTTTCATGCTGCTGGGTTCGGCGGCCGTCATTGCCTCAATAGCCCCCCGGCAATTCGCCGCGGCGGGCTCGGACGTCGTGCACGGTCGGTGGGGACTGTTTGCCGCCATCGCCGCCGGAGTAGCCGCCGGAGTGGCCGTGGGTTTGGTGACGGAGTACACCTGCGCCAAGCATAAGGCGCCGGTGGGGGAGATTGTGAGCGCGTCGGCCACGGGGCCGGCCACCACCATCATTAGCGGGATCGCCGTGGGGATGCGTTCCACCGCGCTGCCTATTGTGTTCATTGTCGTTGCTATCCTGGCGGCGCACGGCTGCGGGGGGTTGTACGGGATAGCGTTGGCGGCGTTGGGAATGCTTTCCACCACGGGGATTCAGCTGGCGGTGGATGCTTACGGCCCCATTGCCGACAACGCCGGCGGCATCGCCGAGATGGCGGGGTTGGACCCGAAGGTGCGCGAACGCACCGACAGCCTGGACGCCGTGGGCAACACCACGGCGGCCATCGGCAAGGGATTCGCCATCGGCTCGGCGGCGCTCACGGCTTTTGCCCTGTTTAGCGCGTATCAGACACAATTGGCGGCTCTTTCGGGCAAGACCGTCGGAGAAATTGTCATTGACGTCAGCCGGCCGCACGTCATGGTGGGTGTGTTTATCGGCGCCATGTTGCCGTTTCTGTTTTCCGCGATGGCCATGCAGGCTGTTGGCCGGGCGGCGTTCGATATGATTCAAGAGGTGCGGCGGCAGTTCCGTGAAATCACCGGGCTGATGGAGGGAACGGCGCAAGCCGAATACGCCCGCTGCGTGGATATCTCCACGGCGGCGGCTCTGCGCGAGATGGTGTTGCCGGGCTTGCTGGCGATTGTGGTGCCCGTGGCGGCGGGATTGCTGGATCGCAGCGGCTTGATGTTGGGCGGAGTGCTGGCCGGCGCGACAGCATCGGGAGTGTTGCTGGCCCTCTTCATGTCCAACGCCGGCGGGGCGTGGGATAATGCCAAAAAGCAAATCGAGGAAGAGCCGAGCGACGAACAAGCAGGCACGGGCAAGGGGTCGGCCAGGCACGCGGCTGCTGTCGCGGGCGATACCGTGGGGGATCCGTTCAAGGATACGGCCGGTCCCGCGCTCAATATCCTGATCAAGCTCATGAGCGTGGTGGCGCTGGTGATCGCTCCACTCGTGGTGCGTTACGGCCTGGATCTGTTTTAGGCCAAAGGGGGTCCGTTGTGTTTCCACCCACCGTGATTGAACAGACGCCGCGCGGCGAGCGGGCATACGACATTTGGTCGCGTTTGCTTAAGGACCGGATCGTTTTTTTGGGCGATGAGGTGAACGATGCCCTGGCCAACTCCATCGTGGCGCAATTGCTGTTTTTAGAGAGCGAGGACGCGGGCAAGGATATTACGCTGTACGTCAACTCCCCCGGTGGATCCGTGAGCGCCGGCATGGCGATCTACGACGCCATGCAATATGTCAAGTGCGATGTCTCCACGGTGTGCGTGGGGATGGCCGCCTCCATGGGCGCTGTGTTGCTGGCCGGTGGTCACAAGGGCAAACGGCACATCTTGCCTCACGGCCGGGTGATGCTGCATCAGCCCCTTGGCGGTTGTCGCGGTCAGGCCAGCGACATCGCCATTCAAGCCAAGGAAATCGGGCGAACCAAGCGCATGATCCATACGATTTTGGCCCAGCACACCGGTCGAACCCTGCGCCAGATCGAAAAGGACACCGATCGGGATTACTATTTGGATGCCAAGCAAGCAGTTGCCTATGGGGTCGTGGACCACATCGTGTTGGGGCAACGCGGCTCCTGAAGGAGGAATTATGAATGATGAGTTTCTTCTGTCGCCATGTTTAGGCGCTCATAATTCATAATTTATAATTCATAATTAAAAAGGGTGGAACGCTTTTTCAACACCGCCGGTCCCATCAATCCGGCCGATCATTACGCCCTCGATCCGCTGCACCGCTGGGATTTGCCCAAGGTGTTGTCGCTGATCGATCAGAAAAAGTACTTTTTGCTCCACGCGCCTCGCCAGACGGGCAAGACCACGTGCCTGAACGCGCTGCGCGATCATCTAAACCAACAGGGTCGGTTGCGCTGCGTCTACATCAACGTGGAAGCGGCGCAGGCGGCAGTGGAAGACGTTGCCGAGGGAACACGGGCGATCTTGTATCACTTAGGCACGGCGGCGCTACGGCAAGCGGAAGATGACTTTGTGGACCAAAATTGGCAGGGGGTCTTGGCAAAGGCGGGTCCCCTGCAAGCCTTGGGCGCGGTGCTGTCGCTGTGGTGCCAACACAGCGACAAACCCATCGTGCTTCTCATCGATGAAATTGACGCGCTGGTGGGCAAAATGCTCATTGCTGTGCTGCGGCAGTTGCGCGCGGGGTACGTGGACCGCTTCGAGGGCCTGTTCCCCCAAAGCGTGACCTTGTGCGGCCTGCGCGACATCAGAGATTACCGCGTCAACCACGAGGATCGCGCCGAATTGCAACGACTGACCTCGGCGGGAAGCCCGTTCAACATCAAATCCGACTCGCTGCGGCTGGGGGATTTTTCGCAAGAGGATGTCAAGACTCTGTATGCACAGCACACGCAAGAGACGGATCAACAATTCGCCGAAGGTGTGTGTGAACGGGTGTTCGAGTTGACCCAAGGCCAGCCATGGTTGGTGAACGCCTTGGCCTATGATGTTTGTTTCGAAGATCAAGCAGGGCGGGATCGCACCACAACCATCACGCTCGCGGACATCGACACCGCCAAGGAACGACTCATCCAACGGCGCGAAACCCATCTGGACCAACTGCTGGATAAGCTCAAGCAAGAGCGGGTGCATCGGGTGATGCAAAACTTTTTGCTGGGCGAGAATTGTTTGGTGCCCGAAGACGACATTGAGTATGTGATCGACCTGGGGCTGTTGCGCCAGTCCCCCGGCAAGTCTCTCCGCATGGCCAATCCTATCTATCGGGAGATCATTCCCCGCGCGCTTTCCTCGGAGATGCAGCGCCAGGTTCTGCCGCGCCGCCCTGCCTACGTGGATCAAGAGGGCCGTCTGTGCGTCGAATGGTTGATGACCGAGTTCCAACAGTTCTTCCGCGAAAATTCCGACAGCTGGCTGGACCAATTTCAGTACAAAGAAGCCGGTCCTCACCTGATCCTGCAAGCGTTCTTGCAGCGGGTGGTCAACGGCGGCGGCACCATCCACCGCGAATATGCTCTAGGCCGAGGGCGCACGGATTTGGTGGTGACGTGGCCCATTTCTTGTCGTCCCCGCGGAAGCGGGGACCCAGACCAGAACGATCGATATGGCCTAGATTCCCGCTTTCCCGGGAATGACAAAGAGAAAAAAGCAAAGGCACGCGGTACCCAAGTCATCGTCCTCGAGCTCAAACTCGTCCACCCCAAACGCTCGGTCGAGAGCACGATGAACCGGGGGCTGGAGCAAACGGCGCAATACATGGACACGTGCGGCGCCACCGAGGGTCACCTGATCCTCTTCGACCGCCGCGACGGAAAATCGTGGGACGAACGGATTTGGACCAAACAAGAAACCGCGCCGGACGGCAAGAACATCACTGTCTGGGCAATGTAACAGGAGGAATTATGAGTTATTAATTATGAATTATGAGTGCTTAAGCATGGCGACGAAAGAAACTCATAATTCATAATTGATAATTCATAATTAGAAAAGGTGGTCGGTAAACCAAGCAAGGCGGCATCGTGCTCCTTTTGCGGCAAACCGCACCGAGAGGTTCATAAGCTTGTCGCAGGGCAGCGGGTTTGTATTTGTGAAAGCTGTCTTGCGTTGTGTCGCCATGTTTTGGCTAAGGAAAGCGACCAGAGTTCCGTGGTTACTCCGTGTGAAGAGCCCGCTCCCGCTGTCGTTTTTCGTCAACCCGCCCAGCTCAAGGCGGTTTTAGATCAGTATGTCGTCGGGCAGGAACAGGCGAAAAAAAAGCTGTCGGTTGCCGCGTACCAGCACTGTCAGCGAGTCGGGCGCATCGGCGAGGGAGAAAAAACGGGGGCGGATGACGGAATCGAGTTGCACAAGAGCAACGTTTTGTTAATCGGACCCACGGGATGCGGCAAAACGTTGTTGGCGCGGACGATGGGAACATTTCTCGCGGACGTGCTCGATGTGCCTTTTGCCATTGCCGATGCCACCACGTTGACCGAGGCGGGTTATGTCGGTGACGACGTGGAAAACGTTTTGGTGCATTTGATTGAAGCGGCCGACGGCGACATTGCCAAGGCACGGCGCGGC
>JBCCEG010000041.1:0-9233 GCA_039030455.1 Myxococcota bacterium
ACCACATCCTGGGATGCATCGGCGTGCATGACGTCATGGACGTGCTCGCGGCCGAGGCGCGCGAGGACGCCCCACACAAGGTGGGCACTTCCCCCCGAGAACTTATCCGCCCGGCGCGGGCATGGACCATCGCGCGCGTACGCCTGCCCTGGCCGGCCGCCTGCCTGGCGTGTTCCCTCGCTTCCGCTTTCCTTTTGCGCGCCTTCGAGCCCGTCTTGGATCGCGCCATCATGCTGGTGCCGTTCATTTCCATCATGACCGCCGTGGGCGGAAACGTGGCGGTTCAGTCGGCGACCCTGCTCTTGCACGCTTGGATTCGCCCCGACGATGGGCCGCTAAACACCCTGTGCTTTCTCCGGCGCGAGCTCAAGGCGGCCTTGATCTTGGCAACCGTTTGCGGTCCGGCGTGTTCTTTCGTCGCCGTCACGATTCTGGGTCGGGGCAACGTTGCCTTGGCCCTCGTGGTATTCCCAGCCATGGTGGTCGGCGTCACGGGCGCGCCGGTGGCGGGCGTCTGCGTTCCCACCGTGTTGCGGCGCCTGGGCATCGACCCCGCCATTGCCTCCACCCCCGCCGTCATGGCATTGAGCGACCTCATGGGAATCGCCTTTTATCTCGCCATCGCCATGCCATTCCTCGGGCACTTGCGATCCTAGACCTCACCAAACGGCACCCCCAACCGCCACAGCGTGATAGGGTGATTCCATGCCCCGCTACTTCAACACCTCCGGCCCCCTGAACCCGGCCGAGCATTACACCGTGGATCCCCTCAAACGCTGGGACCTGCCCGAAGTCTTGAACCTCATCGATGAGAAAAAATACTTTCTGCTCCACGCCCCCCGCCAAACCGGCAAGACCACCTGTCTGAACGCGCTGCGCGATCATCTGAACAGGGAAGGCCGCTATCGCTGTGTCCGCGTGAGCTTCGAAATGGGTCAGGCGGCTCGCGACAACGTGAGAGGGGCCTTGGAGGCCGTTTTCCCCGAGCTGGCCATGGAGGCCCAAGACAGTCTGCGGGACGATTGGGTCGAGGACAATTGGCAACCCATCCTACGGCGTTACAAAGGGCTGGCGGCTTTTAGCGTGTTGTTGCGGCGGTGGTGCATGCACGACCCCAAACCGCTGGTCTTGCTCATCGACGAGATTGACGCCCTGGTGGGATTGGCGCTGATCTCCGTGCTCCGTCAGCTGCGTGCCGGATACCCCAGGCGTCCCGAGCGTTTCCCCCAAAGCATCGTGTTGTGCGGCATGCGCCACTTAAAGGACTACCGCATGGAGTTGGGCGAGGAAGGTCGGAAAGTGTTGTCGGAGGCCAGCCCCTTCAACATCAACTCCGAATCATTGCGCTTGGGCGATTTTTCGCAAGACGACGTCAAGGACCTGTACGCCCAACACACGCAAGAGACGGGGCAGAAATTCCAGGAAGGGGTTTGCGAACGGGTCTTCGAACTCACGCAAGGACAGCCCTGGTTGGTCAACGCGCTGGCCTACGACCTGTGTTTTCGCGACCAGGCCGGGCGGGACCGCGCCAAAACCATCACGGTCGCGGACATCGACACCGCCAAGGAGCGACTTATCCAACGTCGCGAAACCCACTTGGACCAACTCATGGCCAAGCTCAAGCAAGAGCGGGTGCATCGCGTGCTGGAATCCATGATGGGCCGGTACGACCTACACCCCACCGAAGAAGATTTTGAATACGTCACGGACTTAGGCCTGATCCGCCGAGACGAAACCAACAGCAGCGTGATTGCCAATCCCATCTACCGCGAGATTATCCCCCGGGTTCTCACAGCGTCTTGGGAAAGAGATTTGTCCGGCAAAATCCCCGTCTTGGCCCAGGCCGGTCAACCCTTCGACATGCGTCAACTTCTGTCCGCCTTTCAGCGCTTTTTCCGGCAGCACTCCGAGAGTTGGCTGGATGCGTTTCAGTACAAGGAAGCGGGGCCGCAATTGCTGCTGCAGGCGTTCTTGCAGCGCACGGTGAACAGTCGCGGCTCCATCCACCGCGAGCAAGCCGTGGGCAGCGGGCGCACGGATTTGATCGTCACCTGGCCGTTGGGCGATAAGGACGTCACGCTGCAACGCGCGGAAAAGAAACAGATCATCGTCTTGGAACTCAAGCTCATCCACCGCAACGACGGCGCCGACACTGTCATTGGCAAGGGACTGAAACAAACCGCCCGCTACATGGATCGGTTCCACGCTCCCGAGGGACACCTGCTCCTCTTCGACCGCCGCGCCGGCAAAAGCTGGGACGAGCGGATTTGGGTCAAGCACGAAACCGCCCCCGACGGCAAACGCATCACCGTGTGGGGACTGTAAGGCGATCTCGCCCTGTCCCCTTACTTTCTGTCAACGTTCATTAGAAATGTCCCCTTGGCGCGGCTGCTGCGGAGTTCTAATACCAATCCCAAAAAATAATGTTACAAAATCGACAACCCCCTGTGCATTCGCCGCTCCCATTTTTTCTGGATTCCTGCCCCTGCTCGGGGGCAGGGGTGACAACCTTTCGCGGGAATGACAGGGTGGGGAACGTTTTTTTCGCGGATTGGTATTATGGATAATAGACAGGTTCCTCGGGGGGCTGGACGCCTATCATTTTGGTGGGCGTCCCGCCTACCCTACGGAGTATGGAGCCTCGTGCTCGCGTGCCACACGGTCGCCGAAGTTCAGGGATTCAGGTCAGCCTGGCGGGGACTCGGCAATATCCTGCTTTCCGGTGTCGTGGTTCTGGCCCCGATTCTCGTCTTGGTTGCGATCGCTTTTGCTTTGCGCGCCGGGTGACTCGTGCGCACTCGCTTGCCAAAGTTTTCTCGTAAAACCCACTGGGATTCTGCCCCGCTGTTCCCTGTTCCTGTCAGTTTGTCTGATCGCCATCACCACGTGTGCCAGCTTCCTCAACGCCTACGAGAACTCCAAAGTTGCCGTCTATACCTTGGCACTAGCATGGATTGCTAGTCGTCCACGTCTTCTATGAGGCAAAGTCGCCGCCGACGCGGAAGCAGACAAAGTGATCGACCGTCATGTCGCACCCCGATTGCTTGGCCTGCTGTTGGATGTATTGGGACACGGTGACTGTGTTGTCCTTGACAAAAGGCTGCTCCAACAGACAGTTTTGGCTGAAAAACTTGTTGAGCTTGCCTGTCACGATGCGATCGACAATCTGCTCGGGCTTGCCCTCGTCCAACACCCGTTTGCGGAGAACCTCCCGCTCGGAGTTCACAGTGGCGGCATCTAGATTTTCACGTGAAACTGCTCTGGGCTCGCACGCTGCTATATGCATGCACAAGTCCTTGGCAACCTGCCGCACAACTGGATCCGCGGCCTTGCCGGCGTCGCTTAGGGTAAGCTGCACGACGGCACCAACGGTTCCACCGTGATGCAGGTAACTGCCATAGGCGTTCCCTCCGTTGAGCTTGGCCAATCGCCGAACAACGATATTTTCGCCTATGCGGGTAATCAGGTCGTGGACTTGCTGCCGCACATCACCACCCCCACCAAATGCCGCGGCACTCACCGCATCGCCTTGGTGCACAACAGTGGCCGGTACATTTGCTTGGCCCACGCATGCGCTCAGTCGCTGAGCAAACGCTTGGAATTGTTCGTTGCGTGCGACAAAGTCCGTTTCGCAGTTGACCTCTACCAACGCGGCGCCTTCCGAACTTGTCCAGGCGGCCACGGTTCCCTGACTTGCCTCGCGGCCTGCTTTTTGCGCTGCCTTGGCCAGGCCTTTTTCACGGAGGTGTTTGATTGCCGCCCGCACGTCGCCCGCACACGCGGACAAGGCTTTTTTGCAATCCATCATGCCAACACCTGTTTTGTCACGGAGCTGTGCAACAGCTTGAGCGGAAACTTCTGCCATGGTCTTTCCTCCCTATTTCGTCATTTCCTAACTAAGTTTTTCATGCCCACGCAAAAAGCACCGAATCCATTTTAGCCATCTTCCGTATACTTCCGCTAAGCCTGCGAAGAAGGGCTTTCGTCAGCTTGTTGCTGCTTGGCGGGGGTCTTTGCCTGAGTAGCCTCAGGTGAGCTTGGCGCTTGGTCGTCCGTGGTGTCGGGAGCAACAGCGGTGGCCGGCTGCTCTTGAACGGTTGCTTGCGCTTCCGTGGTTTTAGCGCTGGGCTGTTTTTGTTTGTTTCCTGGTTTTGTCGTCTTTGTCTCGGCCTCGACAGCATCGCGCTTCTGGTTTTTTTTGTCTTCGGGTTTAGGGGATTTAGCGCGAACGACCTCCACACGGGGGCGCTTGCCGTCGGGGGCCTCGCTCTTCCGCTCGCCCTCTTGCTGTTGCAACTGTAGCTCTTGGTAGCGCTTGGCTCCCTCGATGCAGGCCTGGGCGATGGTGGAGGCAAACAGACGAATGGATCGAATGGAGTCATCGTTGGCCGGAATCGGGTAATCGATGGACTCGGGATTGCAATTCGTATCCACGGTAGCGATGACCGGGATGTGTAAACGACGCGCTTCTTCCACGGCAATGGCTTCACGCTTGGGATCAATGACAAACAAAGCCTGTGGCACTTTGCCCATCTCCTTGATGCCCTGCAGGTTCTTGCGGAGCTTGGCAAGCTCGCGCGTCAGCCGCACGGCTTCTTTTTTGGGTAACTTGTCTAGGGCGCCATCCGCTTCCATTTTCTCTAGTTTGAGCAGCCGGTGCACGGACTGCTTGATTGTACGAAAGTTTGTCAACAGGCCGCCTAGCCACCGGTTGCTCATGTAGGGCTGATCAGCTCGTTTTGCCTCCTGTTCAATAGTCTCTTGCGCCGCTCGCTTGGCCCCAACAAACAAAACCTTCCCCCCGCTGGCAGTCACGTTGAGCGCAAACCGTCGAGCCGTTTGGAGTAAGCCAACAGTTTGTTGCAAATCAATAATATGAATTCCATTGCGCGGCCCATAGATATACCGCTGCATTTTGGGGTTCCACCGGCACGTTTGGTGACCAAAATGAGCATTGGCCTCCAACATTTCCTGCAGGCCTACAGCTGTCGCCATTGACATTTTCTCCTTTGCTACGACTCACAGACCAATCATCGTCAGCCATTGTAGCAACCTCTTGAGGAGGGAGCAATGCCTTGGAGCCTGCTTCTTAGCTACCGCTAGCAGGGGTTGAAGACACGCGGCGCAAGACTTCTTGTGCCGCAACGCTGTCCAGGTCCAACCGCCAAGGGCTTGTGCGCGTGGGACGGGTCGTTAGATGCCGAGCAACCAACTCAAACCGCTCTCTAGGCCAGCTTGCCGTGCCAAAACGGTCCACGTGGGGGGTGTGCATTTGACAATCCACGAGTTCAACACCCCACCGCGCAAAATGAGCCAGCAGCGTGGCCAGGCAAATTTTAGAGGCATTGGATCGGTGGTGGAACATCGACTCGCCGCAAAACAGATCGCCAATGCAAACGCCGTACAAACCTCCCACCAACTCCTCACCGTGCCACGCTTCCACGCTGTGCACAACGCCCATGTGGTGCAACTGGGTGTAGCAGGCAATCATCTCGTCGGTAATCCAGCTGCCTTCCTGCCCAGGCCGAGGCATTCGCGCGCAGGCCCGGATCACCTCACGGCAAGCTTGGTCGGCGGTAATGACATAGGGATTCCGCCGCATGGCCGCGCGCAGGGATCGGCTCAAGTGAATCCGACGGGGTTGCAGCACCACGCGGTGCGCGGGCGAAAACCACAGCAGCGGCAAGGGGGGATGCGGCCAGGGGAAAACTCCGTTGCGGTAAGCATCTAGCACGCGCCGGGGATTCAGATCCCCCCCAACAGCCACCACGTCCGGCAGATCGCCGCAGAGAGGCACGAGTTGCAAACCTTGTCGCCAATTCATGAGCTACTACCACAGATTACAGAATTTGACGGATTGTCGGGTAGACGAAACGGCGGCAAGAAAGGCTGAGATGACGATGGAAGCAGGGATGACAGGAAAAAGAATTCAACTAATCCCATCAATCTGTTTAATCTGTGTTCAGGATTGGACGGATTATCGGATGAACGCTTTGGCGAGCGCGTGTTTGGCGCCGCTGTCACTTCCACTCTCTTGGCCACCGTCCCTCCCCTCGTTCATGAGGGAAAAGTCCAAGTCGTTGTCCCTATCCGGTATGCTAAAATAGCAAATTAGGACGCGCGTGGAGAGGTGAGCGCAGTGAACGGTCGCGTTGAAGAAGACTTGTCCGGCCGCGACAAATCTGTTCTGGCGGGGTGGTTCGCAGTCTGTCTTGTCACTGTCTGCGTCGTGACATTCGGGCTGACCGTCTGGTTTCGCTTTGCGCTAGACGGACAGCGGAATGATAAGGTGCAGTTGGGACCTGCAAGCGAGTTGTCACGCTACCGTCGGCACACGCGGCAAGTTCTGGCCGGGGAGAAGGGACTGGTGGAAGGCAACACACCCATTGCCATTGACGAGGCTATCCGACGGTTCGTGCGCCTACAGCGGGACTCCGTGCGCCGATGAAACAAGCTGTCTTGCGGTGGTAGTGATAAGGTTTTCTTTTGTCGTGCTGTTAATGAACCGCGACTTGAGCAATGAGTATCCGTAACCCATTTCCATCGCCGTACCAGGGGGTGAGACTGCGGGGCTATGTTAAAAACAGGAACATTGTCGTTGGGGATCACAGCTACTACTCCGGTTACTACCACGGCAAGCCGTTTGATGAGTGCGCCTTGTATTTACACCCCGACCGCGGCGACGTGGACAAGCTGATTATCGGCAAATACTGTTGTATTGCTTCGGGCGCTCAATTCGTGATGTCGGGCAACCAAGGCCATCGAGCTGATTGGATAAGCCCGTACCCTTTTCATGCGTTCGAGGAATTTCAAGGCGCGGTGGACGGGTTCCAACGCAAAGGCGACACGGTGATCGGCAATGACGTATGGATTGGGCTGGAGGCGTTGATCCTGCCCGGCATTCGCATTGGAGACGGTGCCGTTGTGGCAGCCCGTTCCATCGTGACAAAAGAGGTGGAGCCTTACACCGTCGTGGCCGGCAACCCGGCACAGGTTGTCCGCAAACGGTTTTGCGACGCTGACATCAAGCTATTGCTGCGAATCAAGTGGTGGGATTGGCCACAAGACAAAGTACGGCGTAACTGCAAGTTGTTGCAGGGTAGTGACGTGCAAGCGTTAGCCAGAGTACAGTGATTGGCACTTTGTTGCAGTGATGAAAACGGAACTAGACATACCGCGCCGCGTCAGTCGGGCATTTCGCTTGGGTGGTGACTTCACGCCCCAGGGCGATCAGCCCAAGGCCATTGAGCAACTGACTGAAGGTGTCGCGTGTGGGGCCGAACATCAGACGCTGTTGGGGGTGACGGGTTCGGGCAAAACCTTCACCATGGCCGGGGTGATCGCGCGCTGCAACAAGCCCGCCTTGGTGCTGGCGCATAATAAAACGCTGGCGGCGCAGCTCTACCAAGAGCTCAAGGCGTTTTTTCCCGACAACGCCGTGGAGTACTTCATCAGCTACTACGACTACTATCAGCCCGAAGCCTACGTGCCTTCCACCGACACCTACATTGAAAAGGACAGCCAAATTAACGAGGCCATCGACCGGTTGCGCCACCGCACCACGCGGTCGTTGCTGTCACGCGACGATGTGATTGTGGTGGCGTCGGTCAGCTGCATCTACGGCATCGGCAGCACGGAGAGTTATAAGGAAATGACCGTGTTCGTTGAGGTAGGCCGATCGCTGCGGCGTGACTCCCTGTTACGGCAGCTGGTGGAAAGCCAATACGAACGCAACGACATCGCCTTCGCGCGCGGCACGTTTCGCGTGCGTGGCGACGTGGTGGAGATCTTTCCCGCGCATGAAGACGAGACGGCGGTGCGCGTGAGTTTTTTTGGCGACGAGGTAGAGGCGATCACGCTGGTGGATCCGTTGCGGGGGCGCACCCTGCGATCGGTGCAACGCGCTGTCATTTGGCCCGCCAGCCACCACGCTACTAGCAAGGATCGCATGCAACGGGCGCTCGTGAGCATTCGGGAGGAGCTGCGACAGCGACTGCAAAAGTTGCGAGAACAGCAGCTATTGGTAGAGGCGCAGCGCCTGGAGCAGCGCACCCTACACGACTTAGAAATGCTGGAAAGCACGGGCATGTGCAAGGGGATCGAGAACTACACGCGCCACCTCACGGGCACCGCGCCGGGAGAGCCGCCGCCCACGTTGTTTGACTACTTTCCCAAGGACTTCTTAGTCATTGTGGACGAGTCCCATCAAACCATCGGCCAGTTGCGCGCCATGCATCGGGCCAACACATCGCGCAAGGAGACGTTGATCAACCATGGCTTTCGCATGCCGTCGGCCATGGACAACCGCCCTCTCACCTTCGCGGAGTTCGAGGCGGCGTCGCATCAAACCGTCTACGTGTCCGCTACACCAGCACAATATGAGCTGCAAAAGAGCGAAGGTATTGTGGTGGAGCAGGTGGTGCGGCCCACGGGGCTGCTCGATCCAGAGTTAGAGGTGCGGCCTGTGCCCACCCAGGTGGATGATGTCATTGGGGAAATTCGCTCTTGCGTAGCCGCCCAGCAACGGGTGCTAGTGACCACACTTACCAAACGCATGGCCGAGGATCTATCCGAATATCTGGAAGACGCAGGCATTAAGTCCTGCTATCTGCACAGTGAGATCGATGCGCTGGAGCGGATTGAAATCCTCAAGCAGCTGCGTGAGGGTGTGTTCGACGTCATTGTGGGGATCAACCTGTTGCGCGAGGGGCTGGATCTGCCCGAGGTGGCGCTGGTGGCGATTCTAGATGCGTACAAGGAAGGCTTTTTACGCTCCTCCACCGGTCTGATTCAAACCATCGGCCGCGCCGCGCGTAACGTCAACGGCCGCGCCATCCTTTACGGCGACCGGATCACCGACTCCATGCGAACAGCCATCGACGAAACCAAACGCCGCCGCGCGATTCAGCAGGAACACAATGCACGGTTTGGCATCACGCCGCGCGGCATCGTCAAACCCACCCGCGAGATGGACGCGGAAATGGGGCCCGGCAAGGGCGGCGGCAAAAAGACCAAGCTGCGGCAGGCACGGCCACAGTCGCCTGTGATGGCGGTGGAACCAGGCGCCGATCCGGAACACACCATCGCCACGCTCAAACAACGGATGCGCGAGGCGGCCAAACAGCTAGAGTTCGAAAAAGCGGCGGCGCTGCGCGATCAAATCAAGCAGCTAGAGCGGCGGATCATGGGGGTTTAAATCATCAGGTAAACATTTCTTCCAGTACCTTAAGAAC
>JBCCEG010000042.1:0-9171 GCA_039030455.1 Myxococcota bacterium
ATCGCCCAACTCACGGTGCGGGGCGGCCATCCGGTGGGAACAACCAACCACTCCTTCAGCGGTCAGGAATTCCCCACGCCCGAGCTGCTGGCCAGCTTTTTAACCCAACGCTATGCCGCGACCTCGCCGAACCAACTGCCCGACGACATTATTCTCGGCGTCGACTTGGGGCAAGACGCCGCCACACTGGCGCAACACCTGAGCGAACGTAGGGGGAAACGTGTCCGCGTGCGCGTTCCCATTCGCGGGCAGGCGGTCAAACTGCTGCAAATCTGCCAAAAAAACGCCGACTGCGCCTTGCAAAGCCGACTCAAACAGCAAGACCTGGCGCGAGATTGCCTGGAACGTCTGCGAGCCCTGCTAGGGTTGGCGAACATCCCCCGCCGCATTGAATGCTTTGACGTTTCGCTGTTTCAGGGTAGCGACCCCATGGCGTCACAGGTTTGCTTTGTGGATGGCATCCCGGCCAAGGCACGTTATCGACTGTTTCACGTGAAAACCGTGCAGGGCATGGACGACTACGCCATGCTGCACGAGGTGCTGTTGCGTCGGCTCAAACGCGGGCTGCGCGACGACGATCTGCCCGACCTGCTGCTGGTGGACGGCGGCAAGGGGCAACTGGGCGTCGCCCTGGCTGCGTGCAAAGATCTGGGCATCACTGCGGACAAACGCGGTTTCTACGTCGCGGGTATTGCCAAGGCGCGGCTCCTGCGGGGCTCTGCCGCTAAAGGTGCCGGTGAATCGGAACGTGTTGAATGGTCGCGGGGTGATCCCGTTGTCCAAGAAAGGAGAGACGCGATGAATCGCGTCGCTACGGACGGTGAACACGCCACCCTGTCATTCCTGCGAAAGCAGGAATCCAGGAAAAAACCAGAAAAAAGGGACGTCGCCGACTTTGTGGAAATTCCTGGAGTTTACCCCTGTGAAAACGGGGGTGAAAACGATAAAGACGGCGATGTGCCACATGGGGAGATTCCTGCTTTCGCAGGAATGACAAAGAAAAGCTTCGCTCGTCAGGATGACAAAAGTAACTCTTCGGCAACCTCCGCAAATGGCGATTCAAACCGGCCGGATGGTACCGGTGTAAACACGGAGGACCTAATCAAACGCAGCCCCGAGCGCCTGTTCATCCCCGGCGTCAAGGACCCCATCGTGCTGCGCAGCCATACGCCCGAACGCTATCTGGTGGAGCGGATTCGGGACGAAGCGCACCGCTTTGCCATCACCGCGCACCGCGCCAAGCGCAAGCGCCGGACTCTCAGGTCGGCGCTTGACACCATTCCCGGGGTCGGACCCGCGCGTAGGCGCTTGCTGCTCAAACACCTGGGCAGCCTGGCGGCCGTTCGCCAAGCGAGTACGGCAGCGCTCGGTCAGGTGCCCGGCATCGGCCCCGAGCTGGCTAAGCAGATCCAGCAAGCGCTGACACCGGATCAGAAAGGTCGCGGCGCATAGGAATAGAGCTGCCGCACGGAACAAACCGGCGCAATGCTCGAAAATGGATTCCCGCCTGCGTGGGCTTCCAAAAAGTAGAGACGCGATTAATCGCGTCTCTACGCACAGCGCAGGGGCGGGAATGACAAAAAAGAAACACGCTTTTTGGAATTGAAACAAAAACCATAACATGACACTCTACGGCTTTCGGACTCAAAAAGAAGGCCGTGCCAACCGAGTACAGCCCAAGCCACTGAAGCGCAAGGCGTTGTAGAGCTCGACGTGGGAGCCAAGGGTGCCCCGGGCGACCTGCCAGGCCATGCTCGGCAGCGGCACGGCGGGAGTGCGCCACAGCACATCCAACCAACGGGCGGTGAATTGATTCCCTAATGGCGTGCGCAGGCGGGGGTCAAAGAATTCACTAAAACTCACCTCATTCTTACGCGTGGCGGAAAACACCACGACGTTGGGCAGCGCGCGCCGCGCTATCTCTTCGCCGAACACCCCGGCGTGGCAGGTGTCGACAGCGAGAAACACGCGACGAGCCGACACTGACCGTAAAACATCCGCTAGATCCTCGGGGCGCAGCACCTGTGCTTGTGATGCCGTTTTTTGGAAATATCTCTCGGAACCCATCTCCATAGATGCGTTCGCCTCCCGCAACCTCTCATGGATTCCCGCCTTCGGGGCCTTCCAAAAAGTCGATGAATCCGCTCTGTACTGGTTTTTTATGGATTCCTGCTTTCGCAGGAATGACAAAGGAAGTGTATGCTTTTTTGCCCTTGCCTTCGCAGAGGGTGACAACTTTCTCGTTTTCGTCCAGTCCTGATGCGGGTCTCCCCACCCTGTCATTCCTGCGAAAGCAGGAATCCATTTTAGAACATTTTCTGTCCGTAGAGACGGGATTAATCGCGTCTCGACTTTTTGGAAGGCCCTCTTCGCGGGAATGACAAAGGGGGTAGGAATGACAAAAGGGAGCCTCGTTTTTGAAACTTGGGACGATAGAGGGCTAGAAGAGCCCGGCTCGGCTGCGGTAGCATGGTTGAAATATAGCCCCCCCGCCCCCGCGTGGCCCGTCAGATAGATGAACAAATCATACTCCTCGGAACGCGCGAGACCATCGTTTTGCTCCGAGACATCGCCTACGGCGCACGGCTCGCGCAGGCACTTGTCCCGCACCACGCCACCCGCCAAAATGTGTAGAACGTCCGAAACCGTCACACCGTCGGAGCAAGATGTCTCATCCCCGCAAAGTCGGTAGTTGATTCCGTCGGCTTGGTGCAGATTGACACCGTTGGATCGATTGATAACACTTCCCGCGTCAGGATTCTGGGAATGCTCGGCCAGATCGTCGGCGGCGATGGTCACCATGTGCTTCTCATCCGCTCCGTGCGCGAGCAACCAGTCGCGCACCGCCAGCAGATCGGACTGATGTCGATAATTACGCCAGCCGTAAGAAGAGGAAAGCAACAGCACGCGGGTGTCTTCGTTGACTAAAGCTGTCGGCTCGGAGCAGCGCGTTTTTCCCATGAAACCGTCATTGCTTGCCCTGGCAAAGAGGGATGTCACGCCGAGATTGCCGTCGTCGGCCACGCGAACCGTCAGGACATCCAGGGGAACCGCGGTATCACCCGCGACACGATCCAGGCGGTAGCTTGCCGTCGTTGGATCGATATCCAAATCCGGATCGAACGTTAACGCACCGCCCGCGCCACTCAGCCGAACCGATCGACCCGTTTGCAAAGCCTGTACCGCCCGCCCGATTCCAGCCTTGCCCCAGTGAACGGGCGTGGAGTTCGCGCGCCGCTGCCGCCGCGCGTTTTCCCGCATCGCGTCGGCAAGGCCACTACGTGGCTTTGGGGGCGCAGCCCCCTTGGTCATCACGTGTTCCGCCAAATCGAAACGTTTGCCCGCGAAACCCGCCGAATTCGTAGAGACGCGATTAATCGCGTCTCTACGGCTTGTGTTCTCCCGAACGATGCCGTAGAAAACCCACAACACCGCATCGTAGACTTGCGCCGCGTAAGCTGGCGGCTCCTCTCCAAACCGTTGGCGGTAGCTATCAAGGAACCCACTGTCAGGCAGCGCGGTTGGCATAATGGTGTAGAGATGATTCCCACCTTCACGGGAATGGCAAAGAGAAGGGTTAGAGAGGCAAAAATCCCTCGACTCTGTCACCAGCACCGGAATCCCCCCATCCACCTCACGAGCGGCCTGAACAACACAGGCGATGTCCTGGGACGATGAAGCAGCAACCACCAGAACGTCCGCGTCATGGAGCCCCCTTTTTTGCAAAGGCTTCCCGCGGGTGGCTACTTTTTTCATCGAACGCTCCTGGAGCAAAGCCGCTTGCGGCCGGACCAGCGCGCGACAAACCCGACGAGAAAAAGGGGCATCGGCACGCCGCAACGACGTCAGGCGGATTGAGGACACCCCGGCGAATATGCCCATCCAATCAGCGTACGTGTCGCCGTAGCCACCGGTTCGCAGTGATCGCAACGGCGCAACGGAAACAGCCTTGCTCTCCCGCGCGGCAACAAGCGCCACGCGAGACCATCCTTGCGCGGCAATCCACGCTGCCGCGGCCCGTGCCCGCATCACGTCGGATCCGACGGTTCGCCAAACGAACTTGGCCCGCTGGGGTTCGTTCTCGGTCACCCGCGCCAGCTCTCCAGCCGTAGCCGAGGGGGCAACAAACGGCTTTTCGGCCTTGAGAAACACTCCGGCGACATCCATGACCTGACTTGAGGTCGTCGGACCAATGACAGCCTGAATTACGTCGTCTTCGGCAAGGTCCTTCGCAACGGCCTGCAAACTTTCGGGATCGGTATCATCCACCTGGCGCGTTAGGGTTCGCAGGCAGAACCCTGTCCTCTCGGCGTACGCGTTGACGTTTTCCAGTGCCCAATCCAGAGCCTTGCGCCAACCCTCGGCCGAACCCACTCCCGTAGGGCCTGGCCACAACACGCCGATTCGTTTGACCTCACCAGCGACGCAGGGCTGTTGCTCGTTTGCGAGTGAGCTGTCGCAGGCGCATAAAAAGCACATGAGTGCGGCGGCTCGACGCCGCACTCCAAATACATTCATAACCCTTCGTTATCTCGCGGCCTTAACGCTGCAAACGCATCAAAAACCCCGATCCGATCGACGCGAAAGCTTTGTATCGTGCGCTGCATGGCACGCGAGGCATGCCGCTCGAACCATGCGGCCGAGCACCAGGGATACCGTGCGGCATCTCGCACAAGACCATGGTGAACGGGATTCTCGTGCACATAACGCAGTCGCGCCATATACGAACGTTGATACGTAATCTTGCTGTCGTAATACTGGTAACAGACCCTCCTACCAGGAGTTCCGTCAAGCCGATTGAACTCGCGGGCGCTGAGGGTATGCAACGTGGAGATGAAAGGGCGCAGGGTTCGTGGATCCTCCGGCGAGTAGGCGACAAAGTGATAATGATTAGAAAAAATTGCCCAAGCTTGCAACATCCACTCATGCCTTCTCGCCAACTCAAAGAGCATATCGTTGAAGAAAGACAAGCGGCTCGGATTGGTCAAAACATGGCGTTTCAGATAAGTCGCTCCCGTAACCATGTACGTTCCCCGCTTGTCGAAGCGATGTCGCGGAGCATGCGGCCAAAACTTCAACGTCTTCCTCCAGTGTCTGGTTAAGCCAAGCAGAGGAGAGCGGCATCAAGCCGCTGCACTCAAAACCCCCTTACTTTTCCACACAAACGTAGCCGTCCCACTTGCACCTGTTGTCGGCGCTGCAGGACACCCCGTTGTTTTCATAGTCGGCGCACGACGGTTTCTTGATGGTCTCAGTCGCCAGATTGCCCACCCCGGCGGACGAACCACCCTGATCGCCGCAAGCAACGCAAAAACCCAACAGCATCGACACAAAAACGCCCTTTTTCATGATCATCCTCCGTCTCTCTTGTCTCATGTGCTAACAAACCCGCCCAGGAGGTTTATTCCCTAGCCGCGCCACAGGCCAACGGGAAAGATCTTCGCGCTTCTTCTCTCGCGCTCTCGATCGAGCCGTTCATCCAGATGGACAGCCGCGCTAATCAGACCCAAGTGCGTGAACCCTTGTGGGATGTTCCCCAAATGCTCACCGCTAGGACCAAGCTCTTCGGCGTACAAACCCAAGTGATTGGCATAACTCAACATCTTTTCAAAGAAAAACCTCGCCTTATGCAGTTGTCCGCTTCTAGCCAGCACCTCCACATACCAAAACGAACACATGCAGAACGTGCCTTCCTCTCCCTGCAAACCATCGGCCCCGTCGTCGTTGCGATAGCGATAAACCAAGGAATCCGACACCAACTCTCCTTCGATCGCCCGCAACGTGGACAACCATTTGGGATCTCGATTGCCAATAAAGTGGACCATGGGCATGATGAGAGCGGAGGCGTCCAGCGTGTTCGCGCCCTTGTGCTGCACGAACGCCCTCTTTTGCGCGCACCAAAAATGCTCGTAAATATCATAATAGATTGCATTGCGGGCCTGACGCCACTGCTCAATGGGACAGGGGAAAGAGCGGCGATTGGCAATTCGAATCGCCCGATCCAGCGCCACCCAACACATCACACGTGAATACAAAAATTCTTTTTTACCACCGCGCACTTCCCAAATCCCTTCATCCCGATGCCGCCAGTTTTTACACAACCATTGCATCATGCGCAGCAAGTCGTGCCATAGTTCGTCGGAGATTGGTTCACCATGAATGTCATACAAATAGACCGAATCCATCAACTCTCCGTAAATATCTAGCTGCAGCTGACTGTAGGCGGCATTGCCGATGCGCACCGGCCCGGATCCACGATAGCCTTCGAAATGCGTCAGAATCGTCTCATCTAGATCATGACGACCGTCAATGCCGTACATGACTTGAATCGCTCCGTCGGAACGTGACTCGCGACAACGGGCCTCGATCCACTTCATGAAAGCGGATGCCTCATCGGTAAATCCCAGCCGAATCAAGGCGTACAGGGTGAATGAAGCATCGCGAATCCACACGTAGCGGTAATCCCAGTTGCGCTCGCCGCCAATCTCCTCGGGCAAGCCAAACGTCGGCGCCGCCACAATCGCGCCGTGAGCCGAGGAGGTTAAGAGCTTGAGTGTTAACGCCGAGCGCTTCACAACATGCCGCCAGCGGCCGCGGTAAATCGATTGGCTTATCCAATTGATCCAGAAATCAGAAGTCTCTTCAAACGCCCGCATTCCGCCACCATGGGAACTAAAACGGCCCGACTCACCCCGCGCCGCCTCCTCGAACACAAAGGTGAGTGCCTCTCCCGCGTGCAGCAGGAATTCAGCCACAACCGCGCCGTCTCGAACGTTGCACGGAACAGGCATCCGCAAGCGAAAAGCGAGCTTGTCGGGGGCTTTCGACACAAACAAAACCTCATCACCGCTTCGATGCACCGTGTGCTCGGCCCGCCCGTAGTCGAAACGCGGCGCGCACACCAACCGGAGCGGAACCGCGCCTCGAACGACTTTGACCTGCCGCACTATGGCGTCGCGCGTTCGGGAGGAGGAAATGGGCATGAAATCCGACACCTCGGCCACGCCGGCGTCACACAAAAACCGCGTGAGCAAAATATTCGTGTTGGGATAATACAACTGACGCTGCTTCACCTCGCGCAGCGCGGGCATAATGCAAAACCTCCCACCGCGCCGTCGATCCAACAACGCGGCAAAAACGGTCGGCGAATCAAAATAGGGAAAACACATGAAATCGATGGACCCGTCCATCCCCACGAGCGCCGTCGTCCGCAGATTGCCAATCACCCCATAGTTTTCGATGGGCTTGTAGCCCGTCGCCTCAACAGGGCTTGCTGGTGAATGGTTTTCCGTTGTCATGCCAGTGCCTCCGTGTACAAGCAACAAATATAGAGACCGCCCTATTTCACATCAGGCTGTCTCAAAACTGCTGCGCTTGCCCCGCCTTCGTTAAAAATCGCCTCGGAATGCTCATTTATCCCACATAAATTCTGCTTCCTCGGCGATTTTTGCCTTGCCGGGCCTACGCTCGCGACGTTTTGAGACAGCCTGACATCTGTGGGGGATTGGAGGCGTGGAGCCGCGATCTTTGGTTGCAAGCATGCTGTGTGTAGAGACGCGATTAATCGCGTCTCTACATGTCGTAACCGGCAAGAATGTCGAAAACTCACCGCGATTGTCGATAAATGAGCATGATCCGCCCAACAAGCGTGTGAGTTATGCACGGATTGTGCACAAAACTTCCGAGAAGTTCTGTGCGTATGTTCCACTTAACGAACACAGAGGCCGACTCGGGAGTGCCTCGCACGCGTTTTCAACACCCTTTCGCACACAGAGATGTGCATAAATCAAGCGCATAAAATCTAGCTTTCGACCAGTTTTGCACAAAAGTCACGGTGTGATAGGTTGCTTGGGAGTTTTGGAAAACCAATCCCCACAACCATGATCGGAGTCCGCCAGCCAAATGCCCGGACCGCTGATTCATCGGATGAATGGACGACACAGATGCAAACCTACCGCTGACTCATCTGTATCTGTGAAATCATGAAAATCCTACCCATCAGCGGTCCGGACATTTGGCACATGATTCATCGGATGAAAGGATGACACGGATAGAAACGATGCCTCCGCCCCGTGTCACTCTATGTTGTCGCATGTGGCCGTGTTGCCTCTGATTTCACAGTATGGGTAACCGGCCGTGTTCCAAGCGCAGCGTCTATCGTTTTCTTCTCCCCTGACAACGCAATGGCCAAACGCGGCGCCCTTGCCGCATATGTTGATGGCAAGTTCGCTGCAGTTGCGTTTGAGTTCGCCGCCGGTTTCCAGAGGGCGTTGCTCGTCTACTGGAATATTTATGAAAGGTAGGTAACAGGCGCGTTTTTTATCATCTTCCGCGTCTAATAGGATGCCGTTTGGGCATTTGCAGCATATTTTCGCAAGCCACAGATTTTTTTGGACCACAAGTGCTCTAGAATTGCTGCATTTTCGGTATCCAACATTGCATGACTTGCAGTATTTTTTCCCGTCACGATACGTCTTTTTGAAGCAGCTGTTTTTATCAGTTGGAAAGCCGGTTTTTTTATGGCATTTGTTTCCGACTCTTCTCCCTGACGGACAGGGGAATTCTTTCCGGCAAACACCTGAGCTGACCCATGTGTAGCCCGGTTTGCATTGTTGTGTTTTGGAAAAGCACTTGCCGAATTTAAAAACCGGTTTGTCCGGCGGGCACATTTTGTCGCCCTCCGCGTGCAGGCCACCGCCTCGGGCCGCCAGGTTTTGCACCAGCACCTCACCCTCTCCCGTCGAGCCGCAACTCGCTAACAGCCACGTAAAAGCCAGTGTGTATCGTTTGAGCATGCCTGTTTCCCTCTCTGTAGCGCGTTCGAGATGCCGTTTTTTGCGTTGTCCACGGTGAACAACCTCTGATTTATTGACGCGACGGCCCTGAGGGCGGAGGAGTATACCGCGCGGCCTTTTCTGGTAAAATAAGGCCAGGGAGGCAACGGCAGCTCATCCTGTTTGACCAGGCTGTCAAGCACATTTTGCGGGACAAGAGCTGAGTTTGATGTTTTCAGTTGATTTGCATCGATGTTAGTTGTATAGTATAGTTGCAAAAGAAATGAGAAGGAGACAATCATGCTGATCCAACCGGGCTGCTACCCCGACCCCAGAAACGACCACGCGTTTTTATCCCCGCAAAGTTTTCGCTGTCGCTCAATACTTTGCGGGGGCC
>JBCCEG010000043.1:0-9127 GCA_039030455.1 Myxococcota bacterium
AAATCGTGATGAAGCTCCACAACATCAACTTTTCGTAGTTGGGCTCCGGCGTTTCCCTACTCATATCATCCATCATCCACCTCCTAAATAAACGGAGATCAAACTTACGATCCAAGAACGAGATGTGCAAGGGGGGGGCGATGGCAAGAGCCACCCTCAAAACTTTTCATCTCTATTGGGAAAGCCCTCAAACAGATACCGCCTCCGGCAACGTCTTGACCGCGTCGCGCCCACCATCCCCAAACACGCGACCCGCCAAACGCCATGTTTCCAGCTGGGTGAGTTGGGCGTACCGGAACACCTCAAGGCAAGACACGTTGCCGCTAACCGCGTGCCCGTACGTGATCCCTCCCACCGTCGTCGCCCGCTTCACGCAGGTATGACGCAACATGTGGGGTGTCAAATGGAACCTGTCGCGCGGGGCAAGCTCGGCGCTCGCCCGCCGTGACAGAACCCGACACAATTGCCGAACGCGCGAGCAAGACAGACGCCGCCCCAACCGCGACCGAAACAGGGGACCGGAACCTCCGCCCGCCTCTCGCAAAAAGGCATCCAGCGCGCGCCGTGCGCGCGACGGAACGCGGACACGGAAAGTGACGCGACCGCCCTTGCGCCGAACCCTGAAAAAACAGCCTTGCCGGTACTGGTCCGTATTGAGGGCCACGAGCTCTCCGACACGCAGCCCCGTCGCCGCCAAAACGTGGACCACGGCCGCCTCCAACAAGGGATTGCGCCGTTTGTCGCGGCGCAAGCGCCGCACCCGCGTCGAGCAAACGCACAGCAAGGCAGCCGTCTGCTTCTCCGACAACGCGCGACAACGGGGAGGTTCCGCGGGCACCTTGTGCACGCCTTGCACGGGCGGGGGACCGAGTTCTTTTGTCGGCGGAAAGCGTTCGTGCATCCAACGCGCGCAGTGCAACACGGTGGCCAGCACCCGGTTGACGGTAGCGGCTTTGTAGGGACGACCGGTGGCGGGGCTGACGCGTGTGGCGAGGGAACGCTGAAAGGCTTTCGTAATCTCGCTGGTCCAATCACGCGCCAGATCGCCGCTCGTGTGTCGATGAAAGAACGATTGAAACAAGGCGAGATCCCGTTGCTTGGCCGCGTGTGTATTGTGACAGGCGGTTGCCGCGACCTCCGTCAAGTACTCCGTGAGTACCTTGGACAGGCGGACCCCGCGCGCATGACCGCGCACCCATCGGCTAAAGTGAGAAGCGGTCGCCATGATCCGCCGGACGGTGGCGGGTTGGTAGCCCCTGCCCGTCTCGGAGCTGATACTCGCTTGCAGGTGGCGGCGGAACGCTGCGAGCATGCGGGGTGTCCACATGTCGGTATGCTCGCACCCTGCCCCACCGATCAGGAAGCGCGCCAGTTTATCTAGATCGTGCCGTTTGGCCTCGCGAGTCGCCGGAGATAGACGGGGTGCTGTTTCAGCCAAGTAATTCGCGATCAAAACAGCCGGTGTTTTTTCGGATTCTTTACTGACTCGTCCCGCGTTCGCGTTGGTATAGCCACAATCAAAGATGAATTGCATGGTTCAAAAAATCTCTTGATTCCACTGCTCACAAGCCAGATCGACATGCTAGTGGAAAACAAACGTTGCGCGTCCGTCCAAGGGACGGTGTTATCAGTTATCCGCATGAGGGCTGGACAAACTTGCCGCGGCAGACAAAATCCTTTTCCGGCATCCGCCGCTTTGATCCGAGTTATCCGCATGAGGACTGGATAATTTCGCCAGCACGGACAAAATTTCTCTCTCGAAAAAGCATTGGTTTCGCGAGACGAGACAGGAACCGCAGGGGTGAACAAGCCAAAGGGAGGATTCGGGGAACGACGAGACCTAGTTATCCGCTTGAGCAGTGGTTGAACTTGCATTCGGATCACGGGGATGGCGCGGGTTATCCGGCTCGTGGAGCCGTTTTTGGTTCTCATAAGTGCGCGTAAGATCAGATTATGCGCACATCCGGATGCCGAAGAATCGGGCGTCGCGCCCGATAAAACGCGGCTGAGGTGCGCGTTGCCTTGTGATCTCCGTGAACGGGGTGACCCAGCCTTTTAACGCGGCGAGATAGAGATGGTGAGCGTGAAAAGACTGTTACTCAGGGCGGAACACGACTAAGCGACGGCTTAATTGAAGGCCATATTACGATAATATTGTAATATCTTAAGACAACCAACGAACTGCTTGGCCACTATCAGAAAGAAATTTTCCTCGGCCAGCCCTGGCATTTCAACCAAACCAAAGCTGTACTATCGTATTACGATATTACCGTAATAAAAAATCCACCTGACTCACTCCACACGCAACCATCACGTCGAGCGCAGCTCAACATATTACGATAATATTTTACTACGATAATAAAAATCTCTGGCTAAACGCAACAGCCTCACACGGCTGTTCCGTTGCTAGTAGCAGACCGTAAGACAGTACTACGATATTACGATATTAAATTATTACCGTGACAAACTGTTCGTCTGGAGACAGAGACAATTACGACCATCGAAGGAATCAAGACACGTTACTACGGTAATAATTTATTACGATAATATCACTCCATCGATGTTCAGCTTACGCACAAGGGGTTGCACCGTGTTGCGTACTACGGTAACAACGTAACATGATGTTACCGGTCGAGACGGGAAAATCGCTATGACCGCACGCCTTATCGCGGTTACAAACCAAAAAGGGGGGTGTGGGAAAACAACCGTATCCATGCAGCTAGCCAGCGCATTAGCAACGGATCGCTCGCGGGTCCTTGTGGTAGATGCCGATCCCCAAAGTACTGCTATCCGATGGTCGTCTTCGGCGCCCGAAAACAAACCCTTCCCAGCCACTGTCGTGGGATTGAGCGGTGCGGGAGCAAAAATTCATCAAGAACTTAGAAAACTCATCGACAAGTACGATTGGATTCTCGTGGACTGCCCCCCTGCGGTAGATAGCAAAACGTCGCATAGCGTCCTTCTTGTAGCTGATCTAGCAATCGTGCCTGTTGTACCGTCGCCCCCCGATCTATGGTCTGCCGTGGGCATCCGGGAGCTGATCACGAACGTCAAGGTAATCAACGAAAAACTGACAACAGTGCTACTACCTAACATGTGCCAAGCCCACGTTTCGATCTCCAAGGAAGCCCTAGAGGTGCTTGACGAGTTCGGCATTCCAACTCTTAAGTCGCGGCTACACTTGCGAACCGCCTACCGACAATCGGCTGTTTTCGGCGGTGGGGTGTTTGACATGGGTAAAAAAGCAGAACCGGCTGCTCGGGAACTCAGGCTGCTCAGACGAGAGATCAAAACAATCTTTAAAGAAAGAAAGTGAGTGGAACCATGGCAAAGGCAAACATGAAGTCCGCATTAAGAAGCAGCCTGCAACGCGAGTCCATTGATTTTGAGGAGAAGTGCCGCAAGGCCGACTCGATTCTCAATATGTCATCGGACAAAAAAAAGACACCGTCAACGGAAGAAACGAAAAAACCGACAACGCAAACCCAGGACAAAGCTCTGCAAGAACATGACCCCATTGTTCGGCTCAGCATCTCGGTTTTGGATTCTGATACGGAGCTCATCCTGCAACTTCGTCGGCGCCTTTTTCAAATGGGAATCGACGCAACACGCAGCAGGATTATTCGCGCGAGCATCGCCCATCTGGTTGAAGCCTCGGACACGCAACTACGAGCTGTCTTGGAACAAACTCATCCACCTAGCCCAAAGAGACAACAAGCATAGTCAGGAATGCGGCAGCCTACATGACCCCAGGACCTAAGCTCCACACGCAAGGTGGGGCAGGGGAGTACAATCAAAGGGGCAGAGGATTCGCCAGTGACTAAGCATAATATCATCGACCCAGAGCCACCGCTTGTCGCAAACCCGTTATCCACGGTAACAAACCTCACGAGACAGCCACGCAGGGGGCCAATTCGACCGATGTTGGAAGCAGCCCCGTTAACCCGAGTAAAAGAACACCGTTATCCAAAGTAACGAATTCCGTTAAGATGACAGTGGAAAAACCGCACGCCTTATCCAAGCCGGCCATCGCCGCAATCCTACCAATCCTTCTGGTCTGCGGTACTACAATGGCTTCGTGCCCCTCTTCCTACCTTTGCTCTCCTAAAACAATTGCCGTCATCCACGGCAACAAAACCCGTTAACCAGGGCAAAAACAGCGCAAACGAGGGCGCACACCCAGCCAATCGTCAAGCAAGAGACAACTCCGTTAACCAAAGTAACAACTCAGAAAACCCCCTGCGGATCACAAGCTAACAGCACCCGCCGCCCAGGGCAAAATCCATTGACCAAGGCAAACAAGTTCCGTTAACCGAAGTAACAAAAGTCACTCTCTCCGTACCCACGACGCGGAGACGGGGTGGCGAAAGCAAACCCGTTAACCAAAGTAACAGCCGTTGCTATCCAAGGTAACGTTTGCCGTTATCGGACGTAACGAAGTCCGTCTCGCTAAAAGCAACAAGTCCTGTCAACCGGAGTAACACACGACATGGAGGCGGCGAAAATAACCCCCCCGTTAACCAAAGTAACAACCATCGTTATCCAAGGTAACGATTGCCGTTATCAGACATAACGAAGTCCGTCTCGCTAAAAGCAACAAGTCTTGTCAACCGGAGTAACACACGACACGGGGACGGAGCGGCGAAAGCAATCCCGTTAACCAAAGTAACAGTCGTCGTTATCCAAGGTAATTACCGCCCGTTATCCAAGGTAACGATTGCCGTTATCAGACATAACGAAGTCTGTCTCGCTAAAAGCAACAAGTCCCGTTAACCAGAGTAACACACGACACGGAGACAGGGCGGCGAAAGCAATCCCGTTAACCAAAGTAACAGTCGTCGTTATCCAAGGTAATTACCGCCCGTTATCCAAGGTAACGATTGCCGTTATCGAGCGTAACGAAGTCCGTTAACTAAGGTAACGATCGCCGTCATTCGAGATAACAAAGTCCGTTAACGGGGGTAACGTGAAAATCCTCAGAGCAAGTCCTCATGGGATTTTCCAAGTTTTTTACACCCCCCATCCCACCTCTTAACACCTTGTGACCATCCCTTGACACCGCAGATCCTCTTCTTCCAAACATTTTATAAGGGGGCAAAAAAACAAAAAACTCCGAATCGGAGAAACACAAACACACGACGGCCCGGAACAAAACCTTGCAAAGCAATCAGTGAAGCTTACAGTAACGATCATGACCACGATCGATCGAGCCCCGCAAAGCCAAAGTCCGAGAGGAACCAAAATAGCGCGCTCGCCTATTAACAAAACAGGGGACAAACAACTGCGGGGAAACAGACAAAAGACACGCAAAAGCGAAGGTATCGCGAAGCGGCGGGTTGACAAGGCAAAGCTCGAAAAGCAGCGCAGGGAGAGACGAGAAACCAAAAGACAGGTGGAGCTGGGGTATTGCGATAACGTTTGGCTCGCCGAAGACAACGAGATTATCAAGACCGAACTCACGATCGAAGACAATCCGCTTTTTGTTGTCAACTCCTCCAAGGAGATGTCCCGCGAATATCGACGGCAAATCAAAACCCCCAAAGGAGAGCTACTTATCCAAAAGGTGAAGATCGGTCAGCGGAAAGGCAGCTCGAAGAAACTGGGCGTGCTCAAGCAAAAGGATCAAGAAGCGTTGTATAAGCTCATCGAGCTGTGGCAAAAAAAGGGCTGCAAGCTGACACAGGTTGACAAGCGGCCGCGCGCTATCCTAACGACAACCGCTTACGAGCTTGCCATGAGCTTTTGTGGCAGTGACTCCGGGCCAAGTTATGACTACGTGCGTTCAACTATCGAGGCTCTTACCACCATTCCGATTTACGTTGAGAACGGCTTCACCCGCAAGGGGATTCTAGAGAAGTGGGTGGAATTCACCATCATGAGCGTGGAGTGGCGTGGGGAAGGAAGCGGCTTTGGCGGAGGCTCCTCGCAAGTCGACATTATCTTTTCCTCCGTGATTACCGAAAGTTTCATGCACGGGCATGTCAAGCCGTTTTCCCTGGCAACGTACATGGAGCTGGACAACAGCAAGAAAAACAGGTGCTCGGCCGCCAAGCTGCTACACCGCATTCTCGACAGGGAGCTGGCGACCAAGAGTCAATACAACGCCGCTCTCGTCCCGTTGTTCGAACGGCTGGGGATGAAGGAGTATAAACATAAGAGTCAACGGAAACAAAAAATACAACCCACGATCGACGGCCTTAACAAAAGCCTGATCCTGGCGGACACGCACAAGGTCAACGTAACGCTCCGACTTTCCAGGGACGGAAGAGACTACGTTCTCGTGGCGACCAGGCTCTGCATCGCCGAGCTGCTACGCCCCATCCTCGACCGAGAACTCGCAACCAAAAGCGAGTACGGCATTGCCTTGGCGCCTCTCCTTGAAGAGTTGCGGATGGGGCCGTACCAAGACAAGGAGCGGCGGAAGCAGAAGATCAAACCCACGATCAAGATTTTGAACAAGAGCCTGATTCTCGGAAGCACGCATAAGGTCAGCGTGACGCTCAAGCCGTCCGAGGATGGAGAGGACTGTGTTTTGGTGGCGGTTAAGTCTGCTGTTGAGTCGTCTAAACAGACCACTGAAACTCAGCCACGGGTCAAGCAACCCGCTCTCGCGGCACCCGTTTCCTCCGAGTTGTCCGACGATTATCCCGAATATCCGGCGTGACGGTTAGGACCGCGATTCACGGGGTTTGACGGGTGGTTGGATTTCGAACAGTGGAGATAACATCGGGCGCGCGTGTCTAGAACCTTGTTATTACCCTGGATAACGGCGTTGAAGGAGGGTTGATCGTTCCGGTAGCATGGCGGATCGAGCCACCATGAGGAAAGGCGGCAAGCCGTGAGTAGTTCCGATACGCCCGCCGGTACCGTTCGCTTGGGCGACGCGATTGAGATTGTCAAGCAGCAGACACGTGAGCTCTTGCAAGAGGCGGTTGCCAAAGCGCTGCCTTCGCCCAAGGACCACCTCCACGCCCACGAAGCCGAGCGCGGTGTTCTATGCGCCATTCTTTTGGACGGTGACAAGTATGAAGAAGCGATCCTAGAGGGTTTACGGGACCGAGATTTTCATCATCCGGCCCACGCGATCATCTTTCACGCAATGGGGCGCTTGCATCATAGGCATCAACCCATCGACTTTGTCACCTTGACCGAACAGCTCACGCGAGACGGCAAACTCGATGCCGCCGGAGGCCCCAATTTATTGGCCCAGCTAGAATCGCTCTTGCCCACCACCGCGCATGCCGGAGCCTACGTCAAGCTGGTGCGGGATAAGGCTGTGTTGCGTCAGCTGATCGATGCATCGAGACAAATCGTCCGACGGGCTTTTCAGCCCGATGGCGAGATCGACGACGTTATTGACCGCGCCGAGGCGTCCATTCTTTCCATTCGGCGTGAGTCGGCCCACCAAAGTGCTGTCCGTGTTGGTCAGGTGACCGCGCAAGCCTTGGAGCGCTACGGCGATCTGTATCACAACAAAACTTCCGTGACTGGTGTCCCTTCGGGATTTAGCGACTTTGACCGGTTGACGCACGGTTTGCAATCGACGGAACTGGTGGTAGTAGCCGCGCGGCCGTCGATGGGAAAGACCGCTTTCACGCTGAATATCGCCGCGCACGCGGCTGTCAGGCATAACAAGCCGGTCGCCTTTTTTTCGATGGAAATGAGTGTGGACCGAGTTGTCGATCGCTTGATCAGCGCCGAGTCGCGGGTCAATCTGTCCGACCTCAACACCGGCCGTATTCGAAAGAAGGAATACGAGGCTTTGTCGGCATCGGCCGAAAAACTCGACGAATCGCCGTTGTACATTGACGGGACGGCTTCGCTATCCGTTTGCAGCCTGCGCTCCAAGGCACGCTGTCTGGTGCAACGGTACAACGTGGGGCTCATTATCGTGGACTATCTCCAGTTGATGAGAGGTACCTCCACTTACGACAACAAAGCCACGGAGGTGGGTGAGATTTCCAAGGGTCTCAAAACGCTAGCGAAAGAGCTACAAATTCCCGTCATCGCGCTGTCGCAGCTGAACCGGGGCGTGGAGTCGCGCACCGACAAGCGCCCGATGATGAGCGACTTGCGCGAGTCGGGCGCCATCGAGCAAGACGCCGATGTCGTTGCGCTGCTATACCGCGAGGAGTACTACCTGCGTGACCGCACGCCGCAAGAGTTAGAGGGCATTGCCGAGGTGATTATCGCCAAGAACCGCAACGGTCCCACCGGCTCCTTTAAGTTGCGTTTCGCCAGCGGTATCACGCGTTTTGACAACCTAGCCGAGGAGGGGTCCGTGAGGCGGGTGGTTTAGGGCTCACGTCCTTCCACACCGTTCTTGCCTTTCCACCAATCCGATCCTACACTTAGCCGGGTGATTCGACTTGTGCGCGCCACACGAAGATTCGGGCCATCACGGGCTCAAGTCACACGTCAAGGACCCGTGGGAGAGAAAGATGAACCAGGCCCTACTCGATACGAGAGCCGGCTCTCCGAAACGACACAAACCCGGCGCGCCCGCGATGCCGGAGGAGAACCGGCAAAAGCAACTGGAAGAGGTAGCTTCGCGCCTCCTTGAGGTTGGGATGGGGACGGACGCGGTATGCAAGGCGACGTCGCTGTCGGGTTGTCGAGTTGTCCGGATCCAACAGCGGATTGAAAGCGGCGGCGAAGAAGACGGATAAACATCCCAGTCACCAAACGCGCGATGACCGCCGCGACCTTATAGAGTCCTAAAATGCAAAGGAGAGATCGCGGCGGCCGGAAAGTAGCCTACCACAAGCCGACCAAACACGCGGGGCAACCCTGCCGGCGTACCCTAAACACCCCCCTCCGCGCGACCGTCTTATACCAATTCCAACAAATAAGTTTTCAAATTCGCCAACCCCTCAATCGTTTTCCGTTCCCACCTTTTCTGGATTCCCGCCCCTGCTCGGGGGCCTTGCTATTACCCACATCTTTTCCAAAGCCCGCGAACGAACGCGCGCAGCGCTTTGGTGCGCGGCGTCAAGCCGCCGCACACTAAAATTTCGTCTCTCCTTTCCGGCGGAACCTCGCGCACTGCCGGGGCGTCGCAATCCAAAGCTTCACCCCGTGTTTCCTGGTTTCCGCGGCCAGCCCTGGAAATGTGGGTAATAGCAAG
>JBCCEG010000044.1:0-9048 GCA_039030455.1 Myxococcota bacterium
ACGCGCGGCAATGCGTTAGTACTCGCGAAGTGGGTGGCTCGTCGCCCCTTCGCGCGGTTGCGCGGCGACTCACTGGGTGCTCACGCCAACTCTGTTACCGGCGGGGGGCAACCGCCTGCGGTGCCTCGTCAAGTGTGCCACACCTTTCGGCCGGAGTCACAAGGTCGCCCTCGCGTAGCATTCGAGCGAAGGGCATGCGCGCTTCGAAGAAAGCGCAGCAGCGCGCTCCCCCCAAAGGGGGGGGAAGGCAAAGATGAGGGGTTACAGCGCCGCTAGTGAGCGCACCCAAAGTGTAAAAATCAGATTTGCCCCTATCGGGGCGCTTGCGTTAGCACTCGCGCGTAGCGCAAACACTGAGCTCTTCATTAGCGCCGACCGGGACGCGCAGTGACCGCAGTCAGCGTACACCCGGTAGGCGCTTTGCGCAAGTTGGGGTGGGTCGAACGCCTTTGGCGAGACCCGAGCACCTGTAGGGTGTGCAGCTGATTAGGTTTGCGTATGCTCACGACGTTCGCGAAGCTCACTGCGGCGGAAGTGAACCGCCAAGCGGTCCACTTCGCTTGTCCTTTGGTCGCAGCAGTGTGCTTGTACACTGATTGTCAAGAGAAGCCTAAATAAGCTATTAAACAAAAAAATTTTATACAATGAACAAACTGATATTAACTCAACCTATACCTATAAATCCATTAGACATCCAAATATTGAGCAGAAGTCACGGAAAAGAACTTTTTTTGACCTTCGCGGTACTCACAATGATGCAGCCGTTAGTCCCCCTCCATCCTGATCGCCGCTCGCAAGTCATTTCCCTTATATTGTTGGGTATAAATAGTGAATTTATAAACTCTTTAAACCTTGAAATTTTATAAGAAAAGGCTCGAAAAGAGCTTTTCGAATTTATCGACCTATATAACGTTAAATACATACAATTCCATCTATTGGAGAGCCATTTACACTGGCAGACGATATGGCAATATCCGGACGACCTGAAGTACCAGCTCTGTGAAACTCGTGAATTCAGCATAGCGTTGCGATTAGGTTGTTTGCTGAAAAAAGCACTTCCAACAGTTGAAATGATCGATCAATTTATGAATAAGGTAGAGGACCCAACGTAATAGTCACAGTTGTTGTGGTCGGCGACCTCCCCCTTCGTGCATCAGAGACCTTGTAGGTCTTGCCGACTGGCATTGATGGAATAACGCTGATGCTTTGCGAGTGCTAATTGCTCGAAGAGCTCAAGACTGTTTGTCAGCGGTACGTTTAGATTGCTGTGCAAAGACGTTCGGTTGAGTCAGTTCATATCTTTTCCAGGTGTGAGTTTCGCGAAGGGCCCAAGGTCAGGTATTGTCATATAAATAGGACGGCTCGCTGCGATCGCCCATCAGAGCGCCGAACCGCTGCGCCGGCAGCCAAAGGCACCGCCGGTTGTTGGCCGTCCCGAAGGGAAGAAGGCGCAATAATCGCTGAAAGGGTCTTTGCGTAGCAAGCAAGCGCCCAGCGGCTTGCGCCAGCGGATCCTCTGGCAACACTGGGGGACCATCACTACGAGCTTTGCGTCTCGAAACACCGGGGGGCACCAGTGTCAAGACTCGCGGAAGACTCGCGCGTTGCGCGTTGATAGGCAGCGGGTGTAAGCCTGGTAACAGGTTCAGGTTCGCTGTACTAATGTCTATTTTTGACTTTTCCTCGGGTGCAAATGCACCAAGCGCCATAGCAGGCGTTCACGAAGTGAAAGAAGAACGACGGCCAGTTTCCGCGGAACATATGATTGTTTCTTCAAAACCAAGAAGGTGAGATTGCGCCCGGCTCGCGGAGCTCGCCGGGCGCCCTCATGTAATAGAGAGGCGTGGGTCGCCGGCGAAAGACCCGCGACCTGTGGTCAGACTTGGTGCCCCCTTGGGCGTCCACGAGCTTGCGAGTGCACGCATATGGCGATCGGCCGCGCGCGCGTCCCCTCCCCTCCCCTCCCCTCCCCTCCCCCAAAGGGGGCGGGGGCGGGGGCGGGGGCGGGGCGGGTCCCCGAAGGGGCGCGCACCCTAGTTTAAATCTAAAAGTATATAGTATCATGAGACATATACAAACGTATTTCAAAAATTGCCCAAAGAGTTCTAACGACATTTTGTTATTGCGCTCCTTCGGAGAGCCGTGGCGCTATACTGTTACTTCTGTGTATTTGTATTAAGTTCATGAAGTCTAGCAATAGTTATAGTGGCGTACCATATAATAGTGTTTATAGTGTTCGAATGCTATTGCTACAACCATCCAACTCGAAAATTCCATCTGAAAAATTGGTTGAACCAGCCGTCACAGCTCAAAGTATTACGTTGTTTTGTGTCTATTCCCATTTATTCCAGTGCTTTGAGTGTGTTGTGTTTTCTCCTAATCTGCTGGATGTATATTGCCTGTACCAAAGAAGTGACCTCTGTTCCCCTGTTGCTGATGTGGCTGACAGCTTCTATGGTATTAGTCAGTGTGCTTATAAAGTGCGTGTTCAAATTCGCCTTATTACAACAAATTCCTACACGAGGTAGATTGATAGTGTGCGTTTTGGGAATAGGCTGGTATTTAAGTGTAGCCCCCCCATTACAATTTGAAGGTGGATGCTTTACAGTCGTCATTTATTTTATCATTTTCATTTTGTGTATCCCAGTGTTCATTTTGTGTAGCTCAGTGTTCATTGTGTATAAACTTCTATTTTATTATTCAGGCTGGGTGATTTCCGGCATCGTAGTGTATGTGTTTCTGAAGATCGCTCGCAAGCTCGCGGCACCCAAAGATTCGTAAGCGTCTAGACGCAACGGTCGTAGGCACATAAAGTACAAGCGACCGTGAGCGTAAAGCCCCCAAGGGCCAGACCGGCATGCCCGGAGGCAAAAACTGAGCGCGCACTGCAGCGACTTACGCCGCGCTACGCGCGGCGTAAGTCTGGTTTCGACGATAGGCTCGCCCGCCGACCCCGCCCCGCCCTCTTTATCCCCCCCGGCTACGCCGGCGAGCAGGGGAGGGGAGGCGAGACCTAGGGCGCGCGCTGGGGCTCGCGGAGCTCGCCGGGTGCCCCATTGTACCCCTGCACAGGCCCTAACACAGTAGTAGAACTCGGGTCAGCGCATACTAGCGCGTTTCAAGGCAGCGGGTATTTTACGGTAACACACGCTGCGCTTCAGCTGAGCTGTACTAATGTCTTTTTTATTTGCCCCGGCATCATAGCGCGCCGACGGCACGTTTCCGCAGCTTAAGCCCCGACCAGTGGGTCGGGTGGGGCCTTTTGGGTAGTCTGGTTCGAATCCAACAGCCGCGTACACAAGTCACTAGCCCCGCCAAAAACTGTCACGGGGTCAGCTTTTCGGCTCTGTGATAGCTACGATGTTGGCGCCAGCGAAGCTGGCGCCTACCGAAAGCAGCCCTGCACAAAGCAAAGGATAGACCAATGAAAAGCTTATGGTCAGGGCGAGCCTATTGACTTTGAACCCGAACAAACACATCCACATTATACGATCGAGATAAGACTCACTTGCCAATTTATTTTTTTCAATAGTTGTTGAATACTCTAAAACAGAACCTTTTTTTTTTTTACAAGTCTAAGCCAACTTATAACATTTTTTTTACTAGTACTAAAGATGTTTGCCATTTTTTTTATCGTTTTTATGTTGATGCCTTGTGCTTACGCAACGGGTGAATACATTGCCATGTAAGCAGTGCCCCCCAATTGTGTGCGCAACAGTGTGAGGCTTCCGCCCAGCGGGCCGCTCGACACCTGGCACCCTGTGGCATAGCAAGCTGGGGCTGCCCCAGCTGTGGGAGCTCTGCGCTAAGCGCTTGGTTTCAAGGGTGCTTGCTAACGCCCTAAGCCTGGGTGCCAGCACAGCCGTCGCTTGGTCGAAACTAAATGCCTGAAGGCCGGCGCCAATGTCAGCCCAATAGCGGCCATGTGTATTATGTGATAGGTACACTCGTAGACGCGGCTGCTGTGCTGCGTGCTACGCACGCAGCCAAGATTCGAACCAGCCGAGCACCGTTGGTGACCACTTCTGGGCTAGGCCGCCTTGCGCCGCGGAAAAGCGCCGTCGGTGAGAATGGGAACCGCTGCTTACTACGTAACCAAGCGCTATTTAATTCAGATTACAGATTAGTTTTTCGCTTGCAATGCAAGCGACACGACACCAGCAAGCGAAAAGCCTGTGACCAGGCGTGCTGCCTATGGGCCGGTTCGTAGCTGCACGCCTAGCGTGCAGATCCCACGCTAGCGGTGCTTGCGCAGGCCGGGGCCCGGTCGTAGACCACGGGCGTTGGCGTCGCACACGATGAGAACCACTGAACCGTCTTCGACGATGGCTAGTGTCATATACTAAGCATTAGCACTTGAAGCTTTAGCACTTGGAGGCTGGGGGCTGGTCCGTCTTCGACGAAGGCTACGAGTGCTATCGCGGATGCAGGGTTCGAACCTGCCCAGAGAACCTATGTTCCGCGAAAACCGGCCTTTCCGCCCCGAAGGGGTCGGAACGGCCTGCTATGAAATAAAATAATAAAACCTTGGTGCGCGCGTCCCGCCCCGAAGGGCGTCCACTTTGTGGACTGCACTCCCCCGAAGGGGGCGGGGCGGGGCGGGGAAGCGCGCGCAGTTTACACGGCTTACACCCCCGGCTACGCCGGGCTGCCTATCAACGGGTCAGACGCACTTCTCCCTTAGATGCTTTCAGCGATTATGCGCGCGCGTCCCCGAAGGGGAAGCGCACCAACCGGCGGTGCCCCTGATCGAGGGCCCCTCGTGTCTCCGGACAGCCGTCGCCTCTAAGCACTCCAACTTCTACCATATCACCTCACACATCTGTCCAGCGGTACCGTTGGGGGGGCCGTCCTTCGATCACTTGAGCCAAGTGATCAAGAATAAAATATCCGGCGCCGCCCTTCTCTCAATGCGCCATGAGGGGCCTCAAAACCGCCTACACATCCAAGGGTTTGAGCGAAGCGAAAACAAAGAAGTGTTATAGCGCCAGCTTCGCTGGCGCCCTTTATCCCCCCCCGGCCCCGAAGGGGAGAAGGGGAGAAGTGGACCGACTCAGAGACTCTTTACTAGCCTTCGCCAACGGCGTCTATATTCAAGCCATCCCCCACGAAGATTGGTGGAAATGCTTTAGCTACGCCACTAAAACCCCCATGTCAGGTTCGTCGCGTCCAATCCCGAACACATATTAGCCTTTAACAGGCTGGCCCTAGACATAATAAAGGGCCTAGACACGCACTCAGCACGCCTTTTCACACATATGCTTGATCACACATTTTGAGGTATAGGCGGTCCGCCAGCGCTTGCCGCCTTCGGCGAGACCCTTCGCCCCGACCGTCGCGAAGCGGCCGGCGAAGCCGGTGGGGATAAAGACCCGTAGAGGGAGTACGGTCGTCCCCGAAGGGGTTCGGAGGGAGGCGAAAGGCGCGCGCAAGCGCACAATCGTGAGTTTGCTGCGCGGCCCTTTCCCTTCCCGTTTTTTCAAACAGAAAGTGGACGGGGACGGGAAGCAGGGGTCTCAGGCGTAGCCTGGGCCGAGCAGTGGCACCATAACGTCCCGTAGCCAATACCTTTAACGATGCGCTTGCCAGGCTACGCCTGAGACCCGGCGGCTCTGGGTGCCGAAGCGTGCCGACCCTAGGCATAATCTCACAACTGGAATAGCTTGCATCTGGTCGACCAAAGTGTGCAGTGTGGGGGTTCGATTCCAGCAGCCGTGTCCACGAGTCAGTGGCCGGAGCGAAGTCTGCAACTACGACACTTAGTGCTCCCGCCCACGGTGACTCTGGAAGGGCGCGGCGCTTTTCAGGGTATCGCTCAAGTTGGGCAGGATGCCACCTTTAGGTGCTGATGGCGCTGACCTCGTGGTTCCCCAATCGAAGGCCTTCGGCTTTAGGTCCCACGGCCCAACGCCCGTTGCGCGCAAGCGCGCCCATGGTACGTAGAGTGGACGCGTTTCGGCCGAAGGCCTAATGGGGTTTGGATAGCAGCCACCGCTGTTGGCGGTGTGGCTGGGTGCTCGCTGATTTAAAGGTCGGCTAGTCCCTCGCCCTAAAGGGCCGGCACATAATGAACCCCATCTTCGAGTCTGCAAGCACCATTGCAGGGTGGCGCGGCCTGTGCGCTGGGACTGCGGGGCGCGCGAAACTGGGTCGACTCCCGCATTCGCGCCCGAAACACAAATTGGGAGTCCGCCAGCGCTTGCAGCGCTTGCCGCTCCGACCGTACGACCCGTACTCCGGTCTACGACCGGAGTACCGGAGGGGTTGGGGAGAAGTGGACGATCTTAGATATATGGTCTGAAGCCGGTCAATTGATCAACAAAATGCCTCAGCGTCGGCATAGCCGACGGAGCTGACGCTTTCAGCAAATGCGGATTGCTCCTTCGTCTTTTGTATAATGGTCCAACAGCCACATCAATATCAATGCCGCCTGCGGCGACGGGAGATCCGCCAGAAGGCTCCACTCGCCGGCGTAGCCCTACGCCGGCGAGGGATTCTCTGACCTATCGGGGGACGCCATATAGATCGGAAATATAATGTATTTCTCAAAATAGTGTTTAAAGGCACCCCTGACGCCAGCGCCCACCCAAGGTGCCCGTTCACCTATATGATTGTAGTTTTGGTGAATGGTACTTGTGGGCGCGCACGCGTAGCGACGATAAACAGGCAAGTGACCGTTCACTACGTTTACGTTATAGTGTCGATCTCTAGTCCTGGTGAAAGCACCAGATAAACAACAATAAAACAGTTTGTAAATATGCGAAGTGCGCGCGCGGGGCTGCGAGTGCACTTCGCATTTTGGGGATTATAACTAATCCCCAAAAACGCGCGGGTGCGTGCACACCCTGTGTTAAGGATTCAAGGAAAGGTGATGTATCCGCTTCTAAGATTATTGGTGTTTTAAGAGATGCTTTCCGCAATATAAAACTATGTGATGATTTTATTTTACATACTGACAGAGGGGCCCAATTTACCTCAGAGAGTTTCATTTGTTGAGGAAATGGATTGGGTGCCACTGGAAGCATGAATGATGTGGCCAGGTCTAAGGAGAACGCCGTGGTTGAGCGAACCGACTATTCAATCAAAACTTTGGACGTGCAACACCCCGTGGCCAAAACGCGTAAAGTCTGTTAGCGAGTTGAAGACCATTTTTCATAAAAGGGTCCATTTTTTGAATAACCAGTTTAGGCCCAGCCCAAGCGAGGGTGTTTATCCCCCCGGAACCACTCCTGCTTAGAACCGCCTTAAACGCTGTTTGCGACTCACTACGTTCTTTATCCCCCCCGCCCTCCTTTTCCCACGCGCTAATCGCGATGCTGACCACAACGCCATTTTGGATTTCAAGCATCGCGCCGTCCACTTACGGGAAGACCCTTTTCATATCATTCGCAACACACGGGACAGTGTTCAACGCATTGAAGCGGACGTCCAGACACAACGCGAGCACCTCGATGCTCGGCTGGATCTCCTCGCCCCTCCTTTCAGTCGGGGCGAGTAATTTACCGAGGCGCCACACAAAAGAAGAACTAAGGCGCCAGCTTCGCTGGCGCCCTCTTAGAGAACCGGCTAACAACACAAGTCTAAGCGCTCATGCAAAGCTCTTGAAACCGAAAGAGCGGCGTATCGCTTTCTGCCGCTTTCGACTCGCTATTACCTTTTTACGTTTCACCGGCATGCGTGCTAATGAGGTTGCTGAGGTGCTGGATGAACAGTTTGGTGTTGCTCTCGAGCACGGACATCTTGACGTACTCTCAAAGACTGGCAAGCAGCACAGGTATGTGTTCACTCAGGCCGCCAGGAACGCCCGCAAGCTCAATGCACCCTCGGATTTGGCGGGCGACTCGCTGGGACACGCGCGCAATCGCGGGACTAGCGGTGTTGCGCGATGAGGCGGAACTAGAGAATATTTTTATCTATAATATATATTATATGAGACAAATTGACTTTCGGCCAAATCAATCTGTCGCGCATACAACGCCACTTGCACCTAAGCATAGATTTTTTGCTCCTAAGCATAGGGGAAAACATCTCAATTTGGCTGCTGCTAGCGCGTGATACCAACGATAGTCGGCATTACAGCTCACTTGATGCTTCATTTGGGTATTCGTATTTCTGCTTGTAGTTATAAAACTGTATCACGGGAGTTGCCGGAGTTAGACCTTCTCCCCAATTCACAGCGCAAGCGCTGGACCGGGCGGGTTATATTTATTGGTGATGTGCACTCCTCGAGAGGTTCACTAACATCCAATGGTCGCGTTATAAACACAACGCTTCTGTCGTGCACAACCCACATGCAGTTGACGAGCTTTGACATAAGGGTTCGAAGATTTCGGTTGTGGAAATTACCGGAATTGTTCGTGGCGGTATTGGTTACCCTAAAGGTTGCGTACTCTGAGGGCCAGGGAGTGCACCTTGCTTTCCCCGAGGGATTTAACGGTGGACTGCCAATATGTGACAGATGTGTGGTGGTCCCAGCGCTTGCGCGACACCTCGGGGGGCATTGAGCTGGGAGACTTAAGAGGGCGCCAGCGAAGCTGGCGCCTTGTGCTGCTAGGGCCTAAAGGGCCGATTGGCACTCGGATTGTGAAAGTGGCTTTCCCTTTCTCTTTGGATTGTCAACCCAAGGCGCAAGTTTGGATTGGATAAACATTTTCCAATCTAAACGATCCTGCCCCATGCAATTCACCCGTGAATTTGGAGATACAGCCTTACCCCTTTCAGGAGTCTTGGGGGGCATAGATTAGTAGGTGGACCCCTGGACAAAAGCGCATATAGGGCTTCAGGCGCGCCGTGCCTGGGTCACATCGTAGGAAGGCAACACTGTATTGTTCTACGAACTACAGGGTTTAAAAACGCGGAAGGCATACTGTGGATAAAGCGAGCTCCAGTTCAACTGGCCGTAGCCACCAGCTGGTTTACCCCAACCTCAAGTAGGGTCCACGGGCACTGTACGTTGTCCACACCTGTCCGAATGATGTGTTCAATCACAGTAGACATCAGAACGGCGCCGAACGTAGTGAGGCGCACTCCAGCGCTTGCGCGACTCCC
>JBCCEG010000045.1:0-8885 GCA_039030455.1 Myxococcota bacterium
CGCTTTGGTGTGCGGCGGCTCGACGCCGCTTTCCCCGCGGCGTTCACGGTCAAAGCGGTCTCAAGCAACCGCAATCCAAAGATCCACCGCGTGTTTCCTAGTTCCCGCAGCCGGCCATGGAGATGTGGGTAATAGCAAGGCCTGCGCAGGGGTGACAGGGTAAAGTGTCATTCTGGCCCACTTTGTCATTATTGGGTCCTCGCATTCGCGAGGATAAACTCCAGCGGGAATCCATTTTGGAACGTTCCGCCAACTTTTCATCGCAAAAGCAACCCGCCGACCTTTTTGGAAGTCCCCTTTACTAAGGACACCACAAACCACATGTTTCGATGCACCGAAAGCTCGGTGAGGAAAAAACAAGCCCCGGCAGGGGGGTTGACAGAAACGGGTGGGTGTAGCATGGTGAAGGGCGAGTAAAGCACAAGTTGTCGAGGATTCGGCAAGGTTACGCTTGGTTATGGAAAAACAGCAGGCCGTGCAACAGTTTGCGCGACATCAAACCGACACCGGATCGCCCGAAGTACAGGTTGCGCTGCTGTCGGGTCGCATTGCGCACCTCACGGAGCATTTTAAAATTCATATCCACGATCATCACTCACGCAGAGGGCTCCTCAAGATGGTTTCACAGCGCAAACGGCTGTTGAGTTACCTCAAGCGCGAGGACGAACAACGTTATAAAACGCTCATTACCAAGTTAGGACTGCGTAAATAGTATAGGTTTGCCATTTATGACATCGACACAACGAGGCCTCATTCAACTGGATCACAACTCCACCGCGCACCATCGCATTTCCGTTCCCATTGGCGAGGTGCCCATGGAATTCGAGGTAGGCCGCGTCGCCAAGCAAGCCTCTGGCAGCGCATGGGTCCGATGGGGCGATTCCGTCGTGTTGGTTACGGTGTGTGCCGGCGACCAAGAGCGCGAAGGGATCGATTTCTTGCCGCTCACCTGTGAATACATTGAGAAAAGTTACGCCGCGGGCCGCATCCCCGGCGGGTTCTTTAAGCGCGAAGCCAAACCCAAGGACACCGACATTCTCAACGCACGCATTATCGACCGTTCGATTCGACCGCTCTTTCCAGAAGGCTTTACAAGAGAAATTCAAGTAATCGCCACGGTCGTCTCGCATGATCAACAACATAGTACCGACATCATGGCTTTGTGCGGCGCGTCCATGGCACTGCATGTGAGTTCCATTCCATTCGCGCAACAAAGCGGCCCCATCGCCGGTGTGCGCGTGGGGCGGGTGGACGGCCGCCTGTGCATCAACCCCACAACCGATCAACGCGCGAAGTCGGATATCGACATTGTCGCGGCCGTCTCGCGCGGCGGGCTTGTCATGGTGGAAGGCGGCGCCAACCAAGTCCCTGAAAAAGAACTCGTCGACGCGCTGTTTTTCGCGTTACAGCAAGGGTGCCAAGTGGTGGACGCGTGCGAAGAGATGCGCAAGCACATGGGCAGGGAAAAAATCGTGTTCACCCCCGCCGCGTTGGACGAATCCCTGCTGGCGCAAACCAAAACCGCCGCGACAACGTTGGGCCTGGCAACCGCCCTGAGCACCCAAGCCAAGCTAGAGCGCTATCAAGCACTAGACGAAGTCAAGGCAAAAACCGTGGAGCACGTGTGCGCGCAAGGGGGAGAGGACGAACAGGCGGATCCCGCGCGCGGAGCCGAAGTCGCCAAGTGCTTTGCCGCGGTGAAAAAACACGCGATGCGTTCGGCCGTGCTGGACACAAAAGCACGGCTTGACGGCAGGCGGTACGATGAGATTCGACCCATTTGTTGCGAAGTGGGTGTTTTGCCCAAGGCGCATGGTTCGGCGCTTTTCACCCGCGGCGAGACGCAAGCACTCGTGAGTGTGACGTTGGGCACCCGCGACGACGAGCAAAAAATCGATGGATTGGGGGGCGAATGGTGGAAACGCGTGCTGCTGCACTATAATTTTCCGCCGTTTTCCGTGGGGGAAGTCAAGCCGTTGCGCGGCACGTCGCGTCGCGAGATTGGTCACGGCTCCTTGGCCGAACGCGCCGTCACACCCATGATTCCCGCCGATCCCCAGGTCTTCCCCTACACGACTCGTATCGTGTCCGAGATTTTGGAGTCCAACGGATCGTCATCCATGGCCACGGTGTGCGGCGCCACGTTGGCCATGTGGGACGCCGGAGTCAAGCTGGAGAAACCCGTCGCCGGCATCGCCATGGGGCTCATTCAAGAGGGAGAGCGCCACGCTGTCCTCAGCGACATCTTGGGTGACGAGGATCACCTGGGCGACATGGATTTTAAAGTGTGTGGGACATCAGCAGGTGTAACAGCCATTCAAATGGACATTAAGATCGATAGCCTATCGCAGGAGCTACTCACACAAGCCCTAGAGCAAGCACGGCAAGGCAGGCTGTTCATTCTCGAACAGATGCAAAAAGCCATCGCCGGGCCGCGGGATCAAGTCTCTCAACATGCTCCGTGCATTCTTACCCTGTCGATCAACCCCGAAAAGATCCGCACGGTGATTGGCCCAGGCGGCCGCGTGATTCGTGACATTACCGCGCGCACCGGCGCCAAGGTAGACATCGGCGATGGTGGCGAAGTGCAGATCTCGGGCCCCGACGTTACCAGCGCTCGTCAAGCCAAAACCATTGTGCAAGACCTGACGCGAGAGGCGGAAGTCGGCTGCGTCTACCATGGCTTTGTGAAACGGATTTTGGACTTCGGCGCCGTTGTTGAACTTTTCCCTGGCACGGAAGGGCTCTGCCACATCTCGGAGCTTGCCCCGCAGCGAGTAGCGAGCGTGCGAGACGTGCTGCAAGAAGGCGACGAAGTGAATGTCATGGTGCTCAGTGTCGACTCCGACGGCAGCCGCACTAAAATCAGCCTGAGTCGCAAGCGGGCGGAGGGAAAAAAAGCCGTCAACTTCTTCACCGACGGCGCGACCTCCAACGACCAAGCCCGCAACGCCGAGGAATAACTTTCCGTCTAAGGAAAATCCAACCGTCAATCGCCTTCGGCATCGATTGGAACGGTATTATACCAATCACGGAAAATGATGTTACAAATTAAGGGACGGCTTTTGGTCTGCCATCACCCCCGCATTCCTAGGAAGAATCCGCTATGCAAGGTCGTCCCCTTAAAAAACCCGAGTCGTTCGAACAGGAAAACTTCACTCGGCTCTACCACCGGAGTCAACACCTCCCGCGAGAAAATCCGCTATCCGGCTCTCTCCTTGCTTCAGCAAGGAGAGCGTACCGCCACCGAGGTCGCGGCGATCCTCCACGTTTCCCGCATGAGCCTGACAAGATGGCTCCAAAGGTATCGCCAGAAGGGGATCGGCGGACTCAAGGAGCAACCAGGCGAGGGGCGACAAAGTCTCTTATCTCCCCAACAAACCGACTCCCTGAAACCTCTTGTCCAACGGCTAACACAAGAACGCCCCGGGGACGCATCATGGGCAAGCACGTTCGCCAAGCTCTCTGGGACCAGGGCGTTGCTTGTTCGTTAACCTCCGTGTACACCTGGCTGCACAACGTCTGCTCGTGTGGTTTTAAGACGAGGCACGCGTGGGGCAACAAGGAACAACAACCCGCCTGTGGCCCCCAAGGGAACGCGGCCGCGGGCCTTGAAACAGCTAGGGTTTGAGTCGGCCTCCGTGTTTGGTTCGGTCTGTCCGGGCAAGGGCATGGCGGAGGGGATTGTGATGCCCAAGGTTAACACCGAGGCAATGAACAAGCATGTGGCCTTGTTGTCTAGCCGACTACAGCCCGACGAACACGCCGTTTTTTCACCCCGCAAAGCTGCTCCTATGTCGCATCTTTGCGGGGACCCCGATTTTGGTGTGCGACCGTGCCTCTTGGCATCGCTGCCAAAAGTCTGCGAGTTCCCCCCAATATCACTTTGCTGTATCTACCTCCCTATTCCCCCGAACTCAACCCGGTGGAGCAAGTCTGGCAATGGCTAAGACAACACTTTTGGGCAAACCGTGTTTTCACGGACTACGACGACATTGTGGACACTTGTTGTGTGGCCGGGAACACCTTCGCCCACCAACCCATTCGGCGACAAGAAGTGCGAGCCGGTGTTGCGACAGTTTTTAAACAGCGTGCTGTGCCTAAAAGACGAAGAGCGCATCCAACACTTGCGCATCGCCGACCCGCATCAGGTGCCGCCGATTGAGGATGTGAAGTGTTTGGGCTAGCGTTACATTAATGCCCCGTTGTTGTTTTTTATCGATTGTTTTTCTAGTTGCTGTATCGTCTTGGGCGCAACAGCCGGGACAAGAGCGGCGGAACGATAAAGTAGAGACGCGATTCATCGCGTCTCTACGAACAGAAGACGCCCCAAAGACCGACGCCGACGATTCTTTATGCCGCGCGGCGTGCGCTTGTGGCTGCATCGCGGCCAAAAAAGAAACACTTCCCGCAGCGGCCCCCAAGATGCGTGTTGTGACGGACGTCGGCGGGTTACTGCTCCCCCCGCTTGGCGTAATCGGCTTCCGCTACGAGGCCGTCATTTTGCCCTGGCTGCAGCTGACGGTGCCCGTTTCTTTCTCCTCGGCGTATCTGAGTCCGTTAAAGAGGGCTTTTGGGGCTTTCGGCGGGGGAGAAAGCGTGATTCCCATGTTGAGCGCTAGTGTAGGTTTGGGTGCTAAGTTTGTCGTCAAGAGATTTTTCGTAGAGCTAGACCTCAAGGCAGGCTACGCGCAGATTATCAACCTGTTGGATTTTTACCATCCGTTCCACGAACCCACTGTGGAGCCGGCGGTTGTTCTGGGTTATCAGCACGATTTTCTCTACCATCTGTTTTTCGACGTCGGCTTGGAGCTGGCAACGCGGTTTCATCCGGTTAAGTCGAGTTGGGGAGAAAAGCCCTTCAAAGACCCCCTGCTGGCCAAGCCTTCCTTGCGGTTTTCCTTTGGGTATTGGTGGTGAGTGTCGTGTTTTTGATAAAAAGAAGAAGATTTTTGTATTGACAACCCTGTTTGCTCCATTGTTATTGACGGGGTCACTTTGCTATGACGACAGCGGGTCTTTTAGTCCCAGATTTTACGACCCTGAGGATTATATTGCTGATCTAAAGGGGTTGAAGGGAAAAGATTTTTCGAAGAGCTTTTTTAACAGCGATCGCCAAGTGCAGCGCATTGCCGGCAAACTCAAAGGAGCCGAAGGCTCTTTTGTCATTGTGGGGCCACTGGGCTCGGGCAAAACAGAGATTATCAAACGGATTGCCGCCGATCCTAGCGGTGTTTTCACCGACAAAACGCCGCTGTTGTTGGATGTGGTTCGGCTGTACGACGTGGTGGGGTTGAAGGCAGCATCGTTGAACCTCGGCAACCTCATGCGTTTCGTGCGCAAGGCGAGAGATTATTACCGGCAAAAACGCGGTGGGAAAGTGGTTGTCATCATCGATAACCTGCAGTTGCTGTTGGATGCGGGGAAGGGCCAAGGGGATGCCGTCAAGGACATGTTCGAGCGGGAACATCTGATCGCCCTCACCACGCCCAATCGATTCGCTAAATCGGGGGTGGCGCGAATTCCTCGGTGAGCGAAGTGGGAATGGATCTGGCGATTGGGATCGAGGCGCGCATGCAGCCGCGAGAGGTTCGGTCGGCTAAAGAAAGGGTAGCGCGGTTGGATGATGACTCCTTCGACAGGATCATCGCCGATCGCAACACCTTTAACAGGTTGCAGGTGTTTGAATTCAACTTTGACGCCGACGGGCAGTACAAGGAGTTTCGCCGCAGCATCCGCGACGGCTTTGCGCGCGGTTCCTATAAAGCGGTTGAAGCATGGAGTTCGTTGTGAGGGGGCAGGGAGGCGCGAAGCGCTTTGTAGTGCGGTCGCTTGAGACCGCTTTCCTTGCGGGACTCCTCGGCGCCCTGTTGCTAAGCCTTTTTGGCTGTGTGGACAGTCTAGAAAGAATCAACGCCCTTGTGAATGTGGCGAACAAAGCCTTTCATCCGAAAAACTACACGCGAAACCTTGTGGAGGAAGCAAGAACCGGCGCATTTAACAATGTTGTGGAAAGAAAGGATTTGTTCCAATTGCTGCGCCGACAGATTCAGCAGAATAAAAATACATTGATCACAGGGCTGACGGGCGTGGGCAAGACGCAGCTGGTCAATCAGTTGGCGCGCGAGATCGCCCAAGGGCGAGCCGGACCGCTGGACGGCATGAAAGATTTTCGCCTTCAACTTGGACGAGCTCAAGGATCTGTTTCTGGGACGGGGCACGGTGACACCGGAGATCTTGCTTTTGATCCTTGACCACGCCATCGACACGCTGGTGCGAGAACACGGGGAGAAAGTTGCTTTTTTCTTCGACGAAATTCAAAAGATGGCCAGTTTTTCCGAAGTGACGATGTACATAGACGGCAAAGAGATAAAATTCACAGGTTTTGCAAAAGGTTTTATGCAGTTGGTGAAAAAACACCAAAGGTTGATCTTCATCACCACCGAGATAGAGCGCGTGCAGAGTTTTGGCAATCTGGCCGACATGCAGGTGCTGGAGCTGCATATCAACATCCCCTCTACCGCTACGTTGGCGCGGATTGGCCGCGCGGCGGCGCGAGTTTTGCGGGAAGAGCACGGCGTTGCGTTCGAGGGTGACTTGATTGAGCGTACCGTTGTTCCCATGGTGGTGATGAATGTCTTCCACGCTTCGGCACCGTCGGCCGTGGCCAAGGTGATGCGCGACGCGGCGATCCGAGCGAAGAATAGCGGCCGCGAGGTCGTCTGGGAACGCGATGTCTTGGATTCCCTGAGCACTGACTTGGGCCTGCGGACCTGGGAGCTGATCGCGCCCCCCGACATCGACAAGACGATGGAGCGGCACAACAGCGACGTTGCCACGGAGGTTAACACCGTGATCGACGACAGAAACGTGTTGACAAGCAAGCTGCTGCGTGGCGAATTCGCGCGATTCGAGGAGTATGAAGAAGAAATTGAACAGCAACGGGATCGGGTGCGAGATCGATTTGGGTTTGGCGCCGTGAATCCCGACGTGCGCAAGCGTAGGTTGCATCGATGTCACTTAAAAAGGGAAGACGCCGGCGATCCGACCAAGGAATGGCACAAATTTTGCGGTAAGAAAGGACGTAACAAAGACAAACAAGTCTGTGAAAGGGCCTTCGACGTCGCCGAGGATGTCATTCCTTGTTCATGGAATGCCAATGCAAAGACGTGTGGCATCAATACCCAAGCGGAAGCGTGGAACGATCCGTGCAACCTGTTGCCGCCCGACGCTTGCGACCAAGATGAAACACGCGATCTATGCGTGTTGGAGTCCGCTTTGGCGGCTCCCGTTTCCAAGTGACGACCGCGTTTATTGAAATTGCCATGCCAATTGCGCTAAACCCCTATTGCCAACGGCAAAAAGTGGGGTATAGTGGCCAAAGGTTGTGGCGCTAACCGGCAGCCAACCAACCGTCGCGCTGGGAATTCTTGGCTATGCGGAAATACATTGCAATAATACCAATCACGGAAAGTAACGTTCCCTTCCTGTCATCCCTGCGAAAGCAGGGATCCAGAAAACAAGGGAGTGGCGAATGCACGGGGGATTGTCGATTTTGTAACATTATTTTCTGGTATTGGTATAACTTGTTTTTGTGCTATAAGACTGTATGGCTTGCTAAGTAATGAGAGGAGTTAAACGATGAACGGAAAGTATTCCCCACTTTGTCATTCCCACCCCTCCTGTCATCCCTTCACCAAGCCTCAGGGCAGGCCTGACGAGCGAAGCCTCTCCCTGTCATTCCCGCGAAAAGGGATTTCCAAAAAGTCAGTGAGTCGGCTATTCGATGCTTTTTCAATGGATTCCCGCCTTCGCGGGAATGACAAAAGAAGTGTATTGTCTTTCGCCGAACATGCGTTTTCATCCACGTTTGAAGAGGATCCTCCAACTTTGTCATCCCCGCGAAGGCGGGGATCCATTTTGGAGCGTTCCGCCAACCTTTCATCGCAAAAGCAACCCGCCGACCTTTTTGGAAGTCCCCGAAAGCAGGAATCCCCCCGCCGCCTTATGTCAGTCCCGCGAAAGGTTGTCACCCCACTCTCCGAGCGGGGGCGGGAATTCATTTTGGAGTGTCTGCTGTTCGTAGAGACGCGATTCATCGCGTCTCTACTTTTTGGAAGCCCCCCGCGGGCGGGAATCCACCAGGAAATCATCACAAAATCCTGCAAAAGTCACTTCGGGCTTGCCGCACACTTGGGTTGCATTATGCGATCGAATTATTGTAGCCTGTAAAGAGGTGAGTTGCCGCAGAGAGGAATCTTTATTATGGGCGTAAGTCAAATTGACCTGTGGATCGTCGGGGCTTACTTTCTCGTCACAATCATCATAGGTATCGCCTGCGGGCGCAATGTTAGTAGCATGAAGGATTTCGCGGTGGGAAAGCGTTCCTTTGGCGGGGCCGTGCTCGTATCCACCATGTTTGCCACGGAAATTGGCGGTGGTTCGACTTTGCGATTAAACGAGCGCGTTTTTCAGTTTGGCCTGGTCTACGTCACCATCTATTGCGCCATGTCCGTCTACCGCGTTTTGGCCGGATGGTTGGTGATCCCGCGCATGGGCTCTTGCATTGAGAGGGCTATTTCCAGCGGCGACATCATGGAGCACTTTTACGGCAAACTGGGGAAAGTCGTCGCTGGCTCGGGAGCTGTGCTGATTTGCATTGGGAAACTTGCTGCTCAGATATTAGCCCTCGGGGTTGTATTTGAAGTTTTTCTCCAATTACCCGCTTCGTGGGGTGTTTGGTTGGGTGCTGGGGTCGTACTATTTTATGCGTCGGTGGGCGGCATGCTTGCTATCACCGCGACCGACGTTTTCCAGTTTGCCGTGCTGCTAATCGCCATTCCCCTGCTGTGCATCGTCGGTTTGCAGAAAGCGGGCGGTATTTC
>JBCCEG010000046.1:0-8858 GCA_039030455.1 Myxococcota bacterium
AAGTCGATGACCACCGCGCTGTGCTTTTTGTCGCCGAACAGCTTGCGAAAGGCCACGTCGTTGGTGGGGTCGAAAAAAGGCCCGCCGGTGTTTTTCGCCATGGATTTCCCCTCCTACCCGTAGAGTAACACGACTTCGCTATTCGCGGCTCTTTGACTTGGGGCACTGCTGGAAAAGCGCCGTCAAGCAGGGGTCCCCACAAAGTATTTGCACGAAGTGCACAACTTTGTGGGGCAAAAAGCCGCCGCACTCCAAAGCGCTTCGAGCCTACTCCACCCGACTAATCCTGTGCATCCTGGTTCTCCTCACCGTCCGCGCCGGCATCGGGGGGCTGAACCACAAGCAAACGCTGACAGTGGGGGCACTGCTCCACCACCTCGCCCTTAAACACGCGTAAAAAAAGCTCGGGAGGAACCGTGCACATGCAAGCTTGGCAAATCTCCTGCTTAAGCAAAGCGACCCCTTGACCACTGCGCTGCTTCGCAATGCGGTGATATCGAGCCAGCAACCTTTGCGGGAGCTTAACCTGCAGCTCTTTTCGTGTGGATTCAAGACGATCACACTGCTGCTGTAACTGACCCACCTCGCTTCCAACGGCCTCTGCCTCACTCCTAGCCTTATCCCCAACTTCTTGCGCCGCGCCCTTGATTTGCCCCACTCGCTCGTTCAGATCTTCTTTCTCTTGCATGCACTGCAGCACCTGATTCTCCAAATCCGAGATCAGACGCCTTTGCGAATTGATCTCCGACATGAGAGCGGCATACTCGCGTTCGCCACGGAGGTCTTGTGCTCGACCCTCCCACTTACGCAAATTTCCCCGCTCAATCTGCAACTGACTCTCATACTGACGTTGACGTTGGCCGACTTCCGACTGCTCCCTGATCAACTCCTGCAACTTGTGCTCATGCTCTTGGCCTTCTTGCTCCAGCAACCGACCCTTGGACCGTAGCCGATCCAGCTCTCGCATGACTTGAACCAACTCGATATCAATCTGATAAAGCTCGCGTAGCACTACCAACTGGCTTTGAATATCCATCTGACCTTCCTGTTTAGAGTAATTAATTCCGTTTTTTTCCAAATGAACACCTCCATACAAGTGGGCCTGGCAGGACTTGAACCTGCGACCTTTCGGTTATAAGCCGAATGCTCTCACCAACTGAGCTACAGGCCCCCGCGGTGGGCTTGTTAACGGCTTGAACGCACTCAATTCGCGCTTAGTTAACCTCATCATCCTCTGAAAAAGCCTCCAGCTTACCCGACCGCGAGGGTTGGCGTAACTTCCGCAAGGCTTTGGCTTCAATCTGACGAATGCGCTCGCGCGTCACTTCGAAGTTTTGACCCACTTCCTCCAGCGTATGCGCCGAACGTTCGCCGATGCCAAAGCGCATACGCAAAACTTTTTCCTCCCTCGGTGTCAACGTTGCCAACACTTTACGAGCTTGTTCACTCAAGCTCATAAGCATCACGGCATTGGACGGATTGACTGCTGCAGTGTCTTCGATCAACTCGCCCAAGCAACTGCCGCCTTCCCCTTCGTCCCCAATGGGCGTCTCCAGTGAGATGGGCTCCTTGGCAACCTTTAGGATGCGCCGAACTTTTTCTTCTGTCAACTCCATTTCACCCGCGATTTCCGCGGGAGCCGGCTCACGACCCAACTGCTGAACGAGTTGACGGTTGACACGCATCAATTTATTGATCGTTTCAATCATGTGCACGGGGATCCGAATGGTACGCGCTTGATCGGCGATTGCCCGCGTGATGGCTTGGCGAATCCACCACGTTGCGTAGGTGGAAAACTTGTAGCCGCGGCGATACTCAAACTTATCCACCGCCTTCATCAACCCAATGTTGCCCTCTTGGATAAGGTCCAAAAACTGCAAGCCGCGGTTCATGTATTTTTTAGCGATAGAGACTACGAGACGCAGGTTAGCTTCTACCAACTGTTCCTTGGCACGCCTTGCCTTACGCTCACCCCGCTGCACCTGCAAATAAACCTCTTTAAGAAAGTCCACGGACATACCCGTTTCCCGCTCTGTGCGCGCGACGCGACAAACAGCCAGAACGAAAGCCTGTCGCCATTGCACCAAGACATGCTCGTCTACCTGCCAGCGCGCCGTTAACCTCTTGTCGGACTGTCGCTTGCCACGCAACAATCGCGCCACCTCATAACCATCTTGGCCTGTGGCGCGCTGGATCTCGGCCAACCAAAGCTCCGCTCTCACGACACGGCGGGCCAAAACCTTGACTCGCTGCACAATCCGATCGATCAAACGCTTATTGAGGTGCAAATCAGCAACGCGTTCCTTCATTTGCTTGCGTAAAAGCAGCAACTGTTTCTCAGACTGCTGCCTGGCCAGGCGACGACGCAACGCCGCAAGTTGTTTGACAACTTCGAGGGTCCGCTGCGTCACCTTCGGTTCGTCAAATTCAATCGTTTGGCCGTCTTCACCCGGTTCATTCTCTTTGACAATCTCCTTAACGCGAGCTTTACCCTGACTCAGGAGTTCCCCCAGCTGCAGGACTTCATCCACACAGATATCGGTGCCTAAAACGGCATCGAGCACTTCGTTTTCTCCTTCTTCGATGCGCTGGGCGATGGCAATTTCTCCCTCTCGCGTCAACAAGTTCACGGCGCCCATGCGGCGTAGATACAGCCGCACAGGATCATTTTTTCTCGCGGCATCGTCGTCCCATTCTTCCAGCTCTCCTTCCCCCTCGGTGGAAGGTTCGTCTTCTAGGGAATTTGCTGAAGAAAGACCTTCTTGCTCCTGTTGAACAAGGTTGACACCGGCCTCTAACAACAGCGCAAGAATATCCTCAACCTGATCGGTCTCGGCAATGTTTTCAGGCAGAAAATCATTGATTTCGTCAAATGTTAAATAGCTGCGGCTCCGACCCCGTTCAAGTAACAAACGGAATTCTTTATGTTCTTGAGCCTGCCCCGGTGCGGTTCGCTCTTGGGCTCGAAGCTCGCTAGCAGCTGCTTTCACCGAAGGACGCGCGGCACGCTTGCCGGTGGCGGACAAAGAAAGCCGCTTAGAACTTGACTCTCGCCCGACACTCTTGCGAGGCGGCGCCGAACGGGAAACCCGAGGCGTTGGTTGGCTAGGTTTGACGGATTTGCTTCTAGCCGGCTTACGCGCTTGACTCAATGCCATCCATTTCCCCTCTTGAACTCAGGCCGCACCTTCCACCACTAAAATAGTTCGGCATGTAAAGCATAGTGTCAACCAATTCCTTGCTCCAGGCAAGCCCCCTAGAACGCGTTCAAAAACTACTACTAAATCAACGCGCGCTGGAAAAAACGACCGCGCCAACATCGACTTCTTGTTCGCCGGCCTGCCGGCGCTCACGTTGCAGCGCCCGCAACTCCGCTTGCAATTGCGGAAAATGATAAAAAGCGGACCCGTCTTCCTCCACGTGAAGCTCACCTCCCAGGGCAACAACGGCACGCGTCAGTTCCCGATCACCGGGAAGCACGCCGGCGGCCTGCCGCCAAGCTTGACACAACACGTCTTCCGTCAAGCCTTTCTCATGCGGTTGCGTCACCACCGCGCGCAGCAGGCCGCGCCGACCATTCATTGCCTGAACCCGCCGCCTTTCCCGCGCATGCCCCAGCGTTCGACCAAGCGGCAATGCAAAGAGAGCGAGCGAAAAGACCAAGGGGACCCACCCCAACAACAAGGGCGTTCCCGCCGGCGGCAGTGTCACGAGTTCGGGCGGCACGCCGGACTGGGCCACGGTCAAGATGTGCTGGATCCGTTCCAAAGTCCATCCGTTTTGAATCGCCAGCACACTCATGACGAGGTTAAACCCGTTCAGACCGCCAATCAGCAGATTGGTCCCCACGCTGTTGCCCGTCAGCGGCGCCGCCGCCTCAAGCTTGTGCCAAATAGCAACGGGTGGGGGTTCAAAAATGTCCTGCGCCGACGGGCGCACATGGGGGAACCGATACACCACCGCCCCTTCGTCGGAAACCTCCACGCCGCCCTCGTAATCCAACAGCAAACGAGCCAAAATCGGATCCAGCTTCTCCTTCCCCAACCCGGTCACGCGCATGGCATCCACAACGCCGATGCGACCCTGCCGCGCGCGAATCTCAGAAAGCAACGTCCGCGTGGTCTGCCGTGGATCAACCGCCTGCCGTTCCGGACCAAAGAAAAAGCGGTTGACCTTTTCATAAAATGGCTGTTTGCGTTGCCGGACAGCTCCTCGATCAAATTCGACGCGAAACGGCGAGAACGGATGGAATGTCCAAAACAACGAGTCCAACACCACGCGCAGCAAGGTGTGCAGCAACAAGGAAGAACCCAACGAACCGCCGTGGTCTCGATCGGACTGACGATTGGCGGCCGACAACGCGAGCAGCACCACGGCGAACAGCACCACGTATCCCACCAGCACAACGCTGACCCACGCCCGCACGATAAACTTGCCCACCCCGACCACGGCGCTCTTGATCCCGCGCCAGGCGCGGGTGAGCCGATCCACGCGCTCCCACGGTTTGGTAAACCCGTGCGGGTAGGAAAATAGGAGCTCGCCCTTTTGCGTGACCGACAAATGGCCGCGATACTCGTCGAGCAAATGATGCAGCCCAAGCTCCGCGCGCTGCAGCGACAGGCCGCTCGCGCTTGCCGCGTCAGCGACCGTGAATGTTCGCGGATTGCCGCGCAGCGACTGCTGCAGGGCAGAAGCCGCTTCGCGTGCTTGCTGTTTCGTGGACATCACAAAAGCCTCGCCCCACCGGCTGCAAGTTGGCTCCGCAGGACGGACTCGAACCGCCGACCAAGTGGTTAACAGCCACCTGCTCTACCAACTGAGCTACTGCGGACCTTTACATTCTCCTTATTACACCATAAGCACTAGCGAAACACAACGCGTACCGGTGATTTGTCGGATGCAAGGATGGCACGGATAGCGCGTTATCCACGCCTCTTCCCGACCTCACTTCAAAATCCAAGGCTGGTTGTTGCCAAGCGCCGGGTGTTCACGGCACAACCCTGGGCGTGATATGATGATCGTGGAGGAAAAGCGAGGAGGAGCGCGCGCCATGCCGTGACAACTGATCCGGTTCGACTGGGCCGTCAAGCGCATTCTGCGCGACAAGGCTGGCTTTAATGTTTTGAATTGACTTGGATCGATGTTAGTTGTATAACATGTTTACAAAAGATAAGAATCAAAGCAAGGTTGAACGAGGTTTTCGATTTTTAAAAGACCCTGCCGTTCGTGGCGCGGGAATTTTACGTGAAGAAAGTGGAACGTTTGATGGCGCCGACGTTTATCATGACCTTGTGCTTGCTGGTGTATGCCGCGTGCGAGTATCGACTAAGAAAGGTGTTGGCGGAGAAAGAGCTGACGGTGCCGGATCAGAAGAAGAAGCCGACGCAACGGCCGACGATGCGATGGGTGTTTCAGTCGTTCGTGGGGATTCATGTGTTGGTGGTTCCCGGGGGCCACAGGCAGGTGTTGAATGTCAAGGCGCATCACTTGGTGGTGGCGCGGGCGCTGGGGCCGCCGTTCGAGGAGATGTATGCGTAGAGGCGTTCACCGACCCGTTCCCATGCCTAGGCTTGCCGCCCTTGCGGGGCGAGACAGCGGGCGTGTATCCTGATCTGGTGCCGGGGGTGGTTGGAAGTGTCGAACAGGACAAAAACTGCTTGTCAAGATGAAGAAAGAAAAGATAGAATGACGGTAAAAAGTAAAAGTTTTCATAAGACGGTATAAAAAATTATGCAAAATCAAAACTCCTGTGCGAACGCATGTGCGGAATGTCGGATTCATAATTCCTGTCCGACAGATCTTGTGAATCCGAGTCCACGATAAGCTTGGGCCTAAACCCAAGGTAGTCGCAGGCGATGAGCGAATAGGCAATGCCGTTCACCTCTCCCTCCACGGCCGCCGCATGCGCGCGCGCGCCATGTAAATGGCCATAGACGCAAACACGCACGCCAAAGTCACGCAGGAGATCCACAACGTCCGTGGGCCGACCCTCGGCGGTAAAGGGGGGGTAGTGCAACGCCGCTAGAATCGGTTTATGGGGGGCTATTTTGCGCGCGTCTTGCAATGACAAACGCAAACGCACAAGTTCCCGCTGGTAGATCTTGTGGTCTTGGGAACGGATTCCCGCCGGAGCCCTGCTTGGGGTTTGGTCAAAAATGCCTCTTTTGTCATCCCGCGCGTCTCTGCCGTCAGCCCGCGCGACGCGTGGGATCTCCCCGCGTTCCGACGGGTGGGGAGATCCTTCCTCGCTTCGCTCGTCAGGATGACAAAAGGGTTTCGGCGCTACCCAACCACGCGCGCCCGCGATCACCCAGGCACCCACATCCACCGCGTTGTTTTGCAGTGCCGTGCACCCCCGCGCCAGTGCCGCGCGGACTTGCGTTACGCTGCCCCACCAATAGTCATGGTTGCCGCGCAGCAAAATTTTATGACCGGGGCGTTGGCCGATCCACTGCAAGTCCGCCTTGGCCTGTCGCAAGTGCATGGCCCAGGACAAATCACCCGGGCACAGCACCACATCTCGCGGCGCCACTTGCGCATCCCATGCTTGCCGCATTTTGGCCGCGTGGCCGCGCCAATGCGAGCCAAACACATCCATCGGCTTGGGGGTGGCGAATGAAAGATGCAAATCACTGATGCCCCAAATCCGCATAATGGCCCATACAACTGCCGCCGGTCCCTTGACCTTGGCGTTTTTCCAGCCTATCAGAAAAAGACGACGCTTCGAGACGGGAACGGGCACAATAGCGCCAATTATGAATTATGAATGATGAATTATGAGTTTATTTATAAGTCTTTTCTATCGTCTCATAATTCATCATTTATAATTCATAATTTCAGTTTGTTGGCGCGGGTGTTGCGGCGCAAGGGCGGCCGCTCGGCCATACAAACGACAGTCGATTATTTGTGCCCCGACGGTGGACAAGAGCAGGTGAACGCGTTCATGCTAAAAGTAGAAGGGGTGCTCACGCGGGCGGAGTTGAAGGGGGCGATCATGAGCTTCAGTGAAGTGTTTCGGCACGAAGGCAAGCAGTTGGGCTTGAAGGAAGGCCTGGAGAGGGGCAAGCTTGAAACGGCGCGCAACATGCTGCGCGAGGGCATTCCCACCGCGACGATCGTCAGGGTGACCGGCCTGACCCGACAAAAACTCGCGGCGCTGCGGCGTCAGTAGAGATCGTGAATCCAGCGCCCCGTTGCCGCGTCCAATCCGTCTGGCACCACGTGTTTGGGCGCAGGGCCCCGCTGGAGCTAGAGATTGGCTGCGGCCGCGGCGATTTTCTGCTGCAACGCGCGGCATCACGCCCTCAACACAATGTTGTCGGGATCGAGTGCAAGACACGCCTAGTCCGCCATATCAACGCGCGCAAGCAACGGTTGGGCCTCACAAACGTCCATGTCGTTCATGGTGACGCCTGGGCATGGGTCCCAACAACCTTTGCCGCAACCGAGATCACCGCGCTGTTTCTCAACTTTCCCGATCCATGGTGGAAAAAGCGTCACGCCAAACGGCGGATTCTTCCCCGATGGTTCGTGCATGTTCTGTCAAGCAAAGCGATGCCGGGAGCCGGGTTCTTTCTGCAAACCGACGTTTGCATGACATTCCGGCACTGCCTGCAAGCCCTGCGGCAAGACGGTCTTTGGCACCATTGCCAAGGTGACGCGGGAGCAGCCTTCTCCAGCAACCCCGCCGGTACTCAATCTTACCGGGAACGCCGTTGTCTCAAGCAAGGCATTCCCGTTTACCGCGCCGCGCTCACGCGAACCTTGACGCAACCCCCCCCGCGACGATAGCATGAGCTGCGGTTGCCGCTTGAGGTGTAGCGGGGCTGTAGCTCAGTTGGGAGAGCGCTAGAATCGCACTCTAGAGGTCGTCGGTTCGATCCCGATCAGCTCCACCGTCAACGGTTTGCCTGCTTTTTGCGTATGACAAAGAATGCTTCGTCGCCGGCCGCTCAAAAATCCGCTACCGACGCGGCTGCTCCGCTAAAACACCATCAAAACAAGTGGGCGGTCGCACCTGACTGGCGAAGGCGCTTGGCGCTGTTTTTTATCATTCTTCTTACAGGTGTCGCTTTAGACCAAGCGACAAAAAGGTGGGCACAGAGCACACTGGCTCGCGTGGCGCTCCCCTCGCAGCTGCCGCAAGTGGAAGGCTCCGAGGGACCAAAATCCGGCGTTGTTCACATTCCCACCCGACGCATCAAAGTCGTGCCGGGGCTGTTTGACTTGCTGTACGTGGAAAACTCGGCGGCCGCCTTTAGTCTGACGGAATCCCTGCCGATATGGTTTCGCATTCCCTTCCTTCTGACCGTCGGCATGATCGCCGTGGCCGCCTTTTTGTGGTGGTACTTCACACTGAAACAGGCCGGATGGTCGCTGCTGGCCTCGTTTTGCCTCGTGATTGCCGGAGCCGTGGGCAATCTGCTAGACCGAGCCACCTTGGGCTACGTTATCGACTTCTTGCATCTGCACGCGGGCTTTGTCGGCCACCCCAACATCCACTGGCCGACGTTCAACGTGGCCGATGTCATCATCATTGTGGGCGCGGCGGGCATTTTGCTCCACACGATCAGGGAAGATTCACCGGCACCCTCGCCCGAGAAAGACCCTGCGTCTCTACGGACAAAAACATCCTAAATTGGATACCCGCTTTCGGGGACTTCCAAAAAGGTCCCCGCGCTGCTTTTCCGATGAAAAGTTGGCGAAATGCCCCAAAATGGATCCCTGCTTTCGCAGGGATGACAGGGTGGGGGTATCCGCATTAGAACTGCTTGAAAACGCACATTCGACAAAAAATAATACACTTTTTCTGTCATTCCTGCGAAAGCAGGAATCCACTGAAAAAGTGTCAAAGAGCG
>JBCCEG010000047.1:0-8829 GCA_039030455.1 Myxococcota bacterium
CCCTCGACGAAAGCGGGAAGGAGGTTTCTGTCCGGCCACGAGCACTCACCGGCGGCCGCTCTGGTAACAGCATCGCTCTTCGCGCGCACGGAACGCAAGCCCTAAAACTTTCCGGCGAAACATTGACGGGCGGCAAGGACGGCGACGCGCGTCCCGCCTTGACCGTGCAAGCGGCCGACGGACCCGGCACCCACGCGAACGGCCGTGTCGTTCGCATCGGCGAGGCGGGCAACGGCAAGAGCGATCACTTCGCGCTGACCGTGCTGCGCGGCGACGAGGTTTTGGACCACTTCGACAATCTCTCGTTGGAGCCCGCCGACCCCGACTTCGCGCACACCCGTGTCAACGGGCGCGGCGCGCGGCTGATCGAGACACGCACGCACGGCACCGGCGCTAGCGAGCGCGATCTGCCCTGTCTGGGCGATCACGCTCTTACCGGCGGCGACGACGGCTTGAAGGGGCTGACCGACACGGACTTCATCGGCGACGAAACCGCCGGCACCGGCATGTATGGCTGGAAAAGCATCGAGGGAAGGTTCGCGTTGGCGAGCATCCCCGATCGCCCCACGCCCGCCGTGCAACGAGCCGCCCTGCTGCTGTGCGAGAAACAGCGGCACTTTTTCCACATCACCGACCTGCCCGCGCACCTGCAATGGCAAGAGGCGATAAGTCTCAAATTCAAACACTGTCTCCATAACAACCGCGCGAGCACCTTCTACACCGCCATCGACCCCGAATCCACCTCGACGTTGAAGGGAGAGCGGTCCAATAGCGCGGGAATGGCGGGCGCCATGGCCCGCACCGACGTACTCAAGGGCGTGGCCAAGGTCGCGGCGGGCATCGAGGACGGACGGCTGTTCGGCGTCACGGGTCTAGTAAACGATGCAACGCAACAGCAAAGCGTGCGGGATGCCCTCTACCAAGCGGGGATCAATCCCCTGTGGGTCAAGCCGGGCGTGGGCGTGTTCAACGACGGTGCCCTGCTGAGCCAACCCAATGGTTCTGTCCGCTTTATCAACCAGCGCCGCGTGTTGATCTACATCGAATCCAGTTTGAAAGAGGGCATGCGCTTCGTGTTGCACGAAAACATTTGCGAGCGCCTGTACCATCGCGTCAACGCCACCATCACGACGTTTCTCACGCGGGTGTGGCAACAGGGCGGTTTACGCGGCAACACGGCCGACGAGGCCTTTTTCGTCGATACATCCCACGGTCCGGGCACGCTCAATCCCCCCGAATCCGAGGACGAGGGGCGGGTGAACGTCCGTGTGGGCCTGGCGACGCTGAAACCGGCCCAATTCGTCAACATCACCTTGACCCTCGCCCAACCGGGAACGGTGGCGGTGAAATAATTATGAATTATTAATTATGAATTATGAGTGCTTAAATGCTTTTGTTAAAGAAATCTTTCGATCACAAATGATATCTCATAATTCTTTTTGCGCGTGACGGAAAGGCAAGAACAGCGCGGCAGGGGAGCGTACTACACCAACGAGGACAACGTTCTCAAGGTGATTCGTCCGCTGTTTCTCGACGGGCTCGAGGCGGAATTCGCCGAGGCCGGACACGACCGCGAGCGGTTGTCGGCGTTGCACGAAAAACTAGGCCGATTGCGCTTTCTAGAGCCCGCGTGCGGACAAGGCAACTTCCTGGTGGTCGCCTACCGGCGGCTGCGCGAGCTGGAAACGCGGGTGCTGGGGGCGCTTCACCCACACAAGCAACGGGTGGCGGACGCGGGCGCTCTCCGCCGCGTTCACCTCGACCAGTTTCACGGCATCGAGATCGACGAATCCGCCGCCCGCGCCGCCAAGGCCGCTCTGTGGCGCACGGACCGGCGGATGAACGGGAAACTCGCCGAGGCTTTTGGGAGGGTTGGAGCGCGCGCGACCCCCGCCGCCGCTCCCCCCATCGTGCACGGCAACGCGCTCACGCTGGATTGGCGAGAGGTCCTACCGCCCTCGGACACCTGTGTCATCCTGGGCAACCCGCCCTTCGTGGGGAAACATTACAGAACACAAGAGCAAACTAGGGAAATGGCCAACCTGTTTCGGGGTGTCAGAGGCGCCGGTGTTTTGGATTACGCGGCGGCATGGTTCTTCAAGGCCGCGCGATACATCCAAAACACCCGCGTCAAGTGCGCCTTTGTCTCCACCAGTTCCATCACGCAGGGCGAACAGGTCGGCGTTCTCTGGAACGAATTACTCTATAAATACGGCATTAAAATCCACTTCGCCCACCGCCCCTTCGCCTGGAGCGGCGAGGCGGCCGACAAGGCATGCGTCCATGTCGTCATCATCGGCTTCGCCGCGCACGACACGCCCCGCAAGCTGCTGTACGACTACGACACGCCGCGATCCGCCCCGCGCGCAAGGCAAGCGAAAAACATCAACCCCTATTTGGCCGACTCTCCCCACGGCATCATCCCCGCCACACGGACGCCGATTTGCCCCGTCCCCCTCATGCACAACGGCAGCCCCCCGGTGGACGGCGGTCACCTGCTCTTGACCGACAAGGAAAAGGCCGCGCTGTTGGCGCGGGAACCCCAAGCGGACCCCTACATCAAACCCCTGGCCAGCGCGATGGAGTTTCTTCACGGCAAAAACCGCTGGTGCCTGTGGCTGGACGGGATCTCTCCCGAGCAACTCAAACGCATGCCGCGCGTGAGTCAACGCGTCACGGCGGTCAGACGGTTCCGCTTGGCGAGTAAAAAACAGGCGACGCGCAAGGCGGCCGACCGTGCCACCCTATTTATCTCGGCCCGACAACCCAAAACGGATTTTCTTCTCCTCCCCTGTTACTCGTCGGAAAACAGGAAATACGTCCCCATGGATTTTCGCGGGCGCGATTTTATCGTGCATGACAGTTGCGCGTGTCTCCCCAACGCCGCCCTCTATCACTTCGGCGTCTTGAGCTCGTTGATGCATGCGGCGTGGATGCGTTACATGGGCGGTCGGCTCGGAAACAGTTGCCGCTACTCCGTCGTCTTGGTGTACAACACCTTTCCCTGGCCGCGACCAAGCGCCGAGCGGAAACAAGCGATCGAGCAACACGCGCGGGCCGTGCTCGACACAAGGGCAAGGTACCCACACGGCACCCTAGCCGAGCTGTACCACCCGCTGACCATGCCGCCCCCCTTGCGCGAAGCGCACCACGCGTTGGACAAGGCCGTCGATCTCGCCTATCGCCCCCGACCCTTCGAGGACGAACGCGCCCGCGTCGGGTTTTTGCTGGAATTGTATCGGCGCTATGTGGAGGAAGCGGCGGGGATGGCCTCGCGCCCCAAACCCGCCCGACCGTGACCATGCTGCTTTTTCTGATAAAATAGGACCAGGATTTACGGGATTAGCCGGATGGGTCGGATAGCACATATCATCCGAGCATCCCTCTCGCCCCTGTGCATCCGGGTACTATGAAGAGTGAGGAGGTAAGACCATGCGGCAACGGCAACTGATTCGGTTCGACTGGGCCATCAAGCATATCTTGCGCGACAAGGCCAACTTCGGCGTGTTGGAGGGGTTCTTGTCCGAGCTCACCGGCAACGACATTAAGATCCTGCAGATTTTGGAAAGCGAGAGCAACAAGAAGGCTGAAAAAGACAAGATCAACCGCGTGGACATCATGGTGGCCACCAAAACCGGCGAGCGGATCATTATAGAGGTGCAATGCGACAGGGAGCTGGACTACTTAAGCCGCATTCTGTTTGGCACGTGCAAGGCCGTCACTGAAAGCATTGGCGAGGGGGAGAAGTATAAAAACATTAAAAAGGTCATCTCCGTCACCATCGCCTACTTTGACGTGGGTCAGGGTGATGATTACGTGTACCACGGCACCGCGCGGTTCGAGGGCATTCACACCCACAAGCTGCTCACCCTGTCGGACAAGGAAAAGGCCCTTTACCACAGGAAGACCGTGGAGGACATCTACCCCGAGTATTACATTCTGCGGGTCAACAGCTTTGACCAGGAGACACACGACAATCTGGACGAGTGGGTCTACTTTTTAAAGAATGAAAAGCTGCCGGAAAACTACCGCGCCAGGGGCTTGAAAGAGGCCGCCGAAAAACTGGACGTGCTCAAGCTGTCGGGCGGGGAGCGGCGGGAATACGAACGCTATCTAGAAAGTTTGCGCGACCGCGCCAGCTTCTACGACTCCACCTACGGCGACGGACTTAGGGAGGGCGAGAAGAAGGGGCGTCGGGAAGGACGCGAAGAGGGACAAAAAGAAGAAAAGCGCCGGGTTGCCCGCGCCATGCGCGCGTTGGGCGTGGACATCGACGTGATCGCGCAAGCCACCGGCCTGACCCGCCAAGAAATCGAGGAGCTAGGGCAATAGCGGGCATGACCGGACTCGTCGGACCGTTGCGCGTGACGCCGCGCGGGGAATTGGCAAGCGCCTCGGACACGGCCCTGTGGCGCGAACACGTCCGCGCGGTGTTGCTGACACAAGCCCGCTGGGACCATGGCGACGTGCCGGCCGCCGGGGAACGCTGGATGCGGGAAACCTTCGGCTGCCGCGTCCACCGGCTGCTGCACGAACCGCTGACCGAGGAAACCGCCGCCCTGGCCGAGTCGCTGCTGGTGGAGGACCTACAACACGGGTTGCCGCATTTGACGCTGACACACATCCAAACCCGCTTGGACGAGGAAAACGGCGCGCTCCACGTGACACTGGGCTTCACCCCGCCCACGGGCCAAGCCTTCTCCACGCGCGCCCAACTGGGACCACGGAAAATAATTATGAGTTATTAATTATGAATTATGAGTGCTTAAAAATGATGGAAAAAGAAATTCATAATTCATCATTCATAATTCATAATTTCTCCCCGACGCAGGAGGGGAGATGCTAGATCCCACCGCGCGCGACTTCGATACGCTAACGCACGAGTTGAAACAGCGCGTTCAACAGCGTTTTAGCCACCTGCAAACCGATCCGACCGACGCGGGTTTCACGGGCATGCTCATCGACCTCTTCGCCGCCGTGGGAGACGGGCTGCACTTTCAGCTGGACAACGCCTTGCAAGAATTGTTTTGGGACACGGTGCGGGATCGGCAAGCGGCATCGCGCCTGGCCGCCCTCGTCGGCTATCGACCCAAGGGGGCCGCCGCGGCCACCGTCACCCTGCGCTTCACGCGGGCGCGGAGCGATGAGTCCGACAAAAAAGCGGTGACGATCCCCGCGAGAACGCCCGCGGCCGGCGCCGACGGCGAGATCGTGTTCGAGACCCTGCGCGAGGCAACGCTGCCGCCGAATAAGCCTTATATCGACGTTCCCGCCGAACACGCTCAACAACAAGAGCAAACCGCCCCCGGCACCGACCAACCCGATCAAGTCATCCCGGCCGAATACACTCCCTTTGTCGAGGGTCCCGTGTCCCTGGAAGTGGACGGACACCCCTGGCGGCACGTGGACGACTTTCTGGCAAGCGGACCGGACGACCCCCACTACCGCGTCACCGTCGATGCCGAACACCGTTTACACGTCCATCTAGGCAACGGCCCGCGCGGGCGTATTCCCACGGGCATGACGCGCTTGCGGTATCGCACCGGCGGCGGCCCCGAGGGCAACGTGCTCGCGGGCACGCTGACCACGTTGGAGCAAGCCCTCTACGACACGTCCGGTCAGGAAGTGGAAATGACCGTCACCAATCCCCGCGCCGCTTCCGGCGGGGCGCCGCCGGAAACGGTCCAACAGATCCGGCGCAACGCCCTGCTGCGACTGCGTAGTCAACGGCGCGGCGTGACCACGCAAGACATCATCGACCATGCCCTGGCCGTGCCCGGGGTGGCGCGCGTCAAGCTGGTCACGCGGTTGCAAGACCCCCGCGTGCCGCCGCACGCGGGCTTTCTCTATGTCTGCGCGAGCGGGGGGTCGCCGCCGGAGGCTCCGGCGGCCCCCGAAAAACTCCGAGAGGAAACAAGCAAGAGCCCCGTCGAGAAAAAGCAAGGCCACGCGGTGGCCGGGGGGGCCGACAAGGCGTTGGTTGAGCGGGTGCAACGGCGCTTTGCCCACGATGTACCGCTCCCGGTGGGGTTTACGCTCCATGTGGTGCCCGCCCCGCTCGTCCCCGTGGATCTCGCCTGGAAGGCGTGGTTGAACGACAAAACCCGCGCCGACGAGGTCAAGCAAGCCCTGCGACGGGCCTTGGCGGCGTGGCTCTCGCCCGCGGGAACCCAACCGTGGGGACGGCTGCCCTACCCTTCTAGTCTCGTCCACGTCGCGCACGGGGCCCACCCGGCCATCGCGGGCGTGGAACTGCTCACCGATTTGTCCCGGCTGGCTATCAAGTCCCATCAGCTGCCCGTCCTTGGCGCGCTCTCGCTTGCAATTATGAATTATGAGCCATAAAAGATTATGGAAAATAAAACTCATCATTCATCATTCATAACTCATAATTCCGCTCCGAAGGAGCGGGAGTGGCTGTGGGAGAGGTTGCCTGCGTGGGTGCGCGAGCAAGACGACGGCACAACGCAACGGTTGTTGGAGGCCTTCGAGGAACAGGCCGCCGCCTGGCAGGAACGCATCGAGCAAACCCGATCCCTGTACGATCCCACAAGCGCCCCCGCGTGGGCGTTGGATCCGCTGCTGCGCACCTGGGGCTTGGATCCTCCCGGCGCGCTCGAGCAACGGCACAAACGCCGCCTGATCCGCTGGGCGGTGCCGCTGTTGCAACGCGCCGGAACCGCCCCGGGCATCGAACAGGCCGTGCGCGCGCTCACGGGCCGAGACGCTCGCTGTCTGCCGTGGAACCAAGGATGGACCCTGGACACCGAGCACCGACTGGACCAAGACGCGGACTTGGCCGCGTCGTTGCACCGTCCGCAAGACGCCTACGCCTTCGATCTGGTGGTCCGGGGACGGTTCAACGAGTCACAACGGGCCCGCATTCGTAGCGTGGTGGAGATGCTGCGCCCCGTGCACTGCCCCTTGCGGAGGATCGCGCAACGGCCCACGCCCCCGCAACAGGCAACACGACGATTGCTCACGCGCTGTGCCCTGGGACTTTTCCGACAACCCCAACGCGACAACCACATCAACGCCGCCTTGCGCGCGGCCTCGCTTCCTTGCTCAAACAGCGAGAACGGCAAAGTGGAGAGAACGCCTTCGCGAGCCGATGGAAACGCAAGGGCGAAGGACGACAACGCAAGCGAACAACCCCCCTCCCCTCCTTCGTGGAAACTGGACCCAAGCACGGGGCTGGTGCTTGAGCCCACGCGCACCGACGGCGCGCGCGCTTCGCTGACAACGCAGGCCGCCGCGCTGACAAGCTGGAGCAAGGCGGGCAAGCGGGATCTCGCCCAAGCCTTGCCGTGGGGATTGACCCGCCTGCCCTTTCACGGCGCGGCCGTGCAAGATCCCGCCACCGGCGAAGCCGCCGAGCCCGCCGCCATGGCCGACTTGGTTCTCGCTCTTGCCGAGGCCGACAAAACACACTAACATAAGGAGTTATGAATTATTAATTATGAATTATGAATTTCTTTTTCCATCATGTTTAAGTACTCATAATTAATAATTCATAATTCATAATTTCCCTCCCCCTCCCCTTCCTCGAAAAAACCCGCTCCCCGAAGAAGGAGGATCCGGCATGGATAAACACCTGTTTTCCTTTCGCCAAACCGTGCGCCACACCGACCTCGACGGGATGCAAGACGACCTGGAGCGCGCGTTGGACACCCGTACGAGGGAATTGCTGGGCGCGGGCATTCTCGCCGGCGGCGCCGTCACGCCGCGCGATCCTCCCCGACAGGGGCAAGTGCGCGTGGCCCCAACCCTCGCCTGGGATCGGAAAGGACGACGCATCGCCGTTCGGCGCCGCTTTACCGACCGCGTGGACGCGATCATTCCCCTGACCGCCTTGCGCGAGGAGGAGATCGCCGACATCCCCAAGGGCGACGGGTGCTTGGTGTTGTTGGCCAAGGCCGCGCGAAAGTCCTTCGCCTTGCCGTTCGCGTTCGAGGGAAAGACGGCGATGCTGGGCACGAGCGACGACAACGCGCGCGCCCACGAAATTCACGCCGTGGTCGAGACCACGCTGGGCGGGCTCGTGCCCAAACAACCCGCCTTGCTGCTGCGCGAGGATTTGCCCCAACAGGGCTACGCCCCCGGCTGTCCGCCCACCGGAACGCCGCTGACGGTGGATGTGAGCGACAAGGAGCCCCTTACCCTGGATATCGGCCACTGCGTGGCCGTGCCGGCCACATCCTCCGGTGACGCGCGGCCGACCGAGTCAAGGCATCGATCCGAAGACGAAACCAATGACCCGGTCCCCAAGGGCAAGCACCGCGTTGTCACGTTGATTGCCCGCTTCGCGCGCAACCTGTTTGATCATCGTCTCGACGGGCACGGCGAATCCGTCCCCCATCGCGCCGTTGACCACTTTGCGTTTGTCGTGGACACAAGCGCACCGCCCGACGAGCCGGGCAAGGCCAAGCCCCCCGCTCTCCCCCAAGAAGGCGTGTTGTTGGCCGACGTGCGGTTGCGCCTGCGAGCACGTTCTCCACGAAAGAGAATATCGAGCCATGAAAACATGTACGTCATGATGGCACTAATGACTGGCGTCACGATAAAGGAGACCATGGTCTTGGAACCACAGAGAGCGCAAATGGCACCATTCTGCAACCAAAAGTAGTCAAAGATTCCGCCATCGGCATCGTTGATGAGGCCGTTGATGAGTACCGTCACCACGCCCGAGGCACATCCAAGAACAGAACCAATCTCGGTAGGAGCCTTGAGAAACTTCCAATCCTTGGTTTGAAGTCCCAAGAAGGTCGGCATGACGCTCGTAGCACAAACCTGCCCCATGCAGTACATAGTTCCGTAAGAAGCGCAAAC
>JBCCEG010000048.1:0-8713 GCA_039030455.1 Myxococcota bacterium
CAAAATCGACAATCCCCCGTGCATTCGCCGCTCCCATTTTTTCTGGATTCCTGCCCCTGCTCGGGGGCAGGGGTGACAACCTTTCGCGGGAATGACAGGGTGGGGAACGTTTTTTTCGCGGATTGGTATTATGCCAATCCTGGGAAATAGGTTTACAAAATCGACGACTCCTTTGCACTCGCCATTCCCGCCTTTTCTGGATTCCCGCTGGAGCCTGCCCTCGCGAAGGCGGGGCGGGAATGACAAAAAGGAAGCGTTATTTTCTGTGCTTGGTATTATTTTTGTCGCCCTCGCACAAGCGCGGCCGATGCCCATGCAGATGACGATTTGACTTGGCTTATCTGCGTTCATCGATCTGCTCGAAACTGGATCTCCCCCGTTTCTATCAGCAAACGAGCAGGGCGTTTTCTTCCAACGCAGGAGCTAAAAACTATTGGCCACTCGTCGCGCTGCCTTGGGTAATGACGGCGATGTGCCGAGTGCCGACTTGGTACAGGCCGCTCATGATCCGGGCAACGTCCCGATGCGCTGCCCTCCCGTCGGCCTGCAAGCGGACGTGTTCTCTTTTGCTAGCGGGGAGTTCTTGGAGCTTGTGAAGAACTTCTTGCAGGGCAAGGGGTTGGTTGTTCCACAGCACCCGGCCGTCATGGGTCACACCGATGGTCAAGCCTTGCCGTTCCCTTAGGGCTGGGCCGCTTTCTACTTGTGGCAGCCGTACGTTGAACGCGGTTTGCCGAGCCATTCCCGCCGTGAGCATAAAAAAGAAGAGGAGGTTGAACAGAACATCGACAAGACTCGTGAGATCCAAAACGATTCCCCTGCTCCCCGAATTCGAGGCCGCGGGAGAACCCCAACCATGCCAACTCATGCTCCTTTTGTATCACATCCCCTGCGCGATAACCGCTCGATCTGTTCGTGCGACAGGCCTGTGATTTTGGCGATGGTCGCCGTATCCAGTCCCTCTTTGAGCATGCGGGCGGCTGTCAGCTCGATTCCCTCTTCAAGTCCCTTTCGACGAGCGTAGCTCATCTGCATTTCGCGGTCGGTGCGGGCGATCATGGCGCGCGCGTAGGCACGGCGCTCCTGCGAAGTCCAAGCATGCTCCTGCAGCGTGGTGAAGGCCTCGCGCAGCGCGGGCGTGTCCAGCTGCTTGGGAATCTCCTTGAGCGCGGGGGCGTGGCGCAAAAAGTACACCCACCGCTGAGCGTCGTTCTTCAGCTGGTTGAGCTTGAGGTGGAACTTGGGCAGCTCCACGAACGCGTAGTGGATCGTGTCGAAGGTTTGCCTGCCCGTCTTGAGATCACACAGACGATGTTGTGACAGGTAGTCGGCGTTTCCCTCGACGAAGGCAAAGCCCAAAATGCCCACGAAGTAAGACGTGCGGAGGGCGCAGTAGGCATCGCCCACTCCCAGCTGCCCCACGATGTTGTGCGCCACGTAGTAGGTGGCCCGTTTGTCAAAGGCGTCTCCGGCGTTGTTTTGCATCTCGATGATGTAGGAGTGCCCCCGCTGGTCGCGGCAGTGCACGTCCAGAATGGTTTCCTTGGTCTGGTGCTCCGGCGGTAACTGGTGCTCACCCAGGCTGTCGATGCGGGCGATGCGTTTATCGCCCTTGAACCCAAGCGCCGCGTTGAGAAAGTCGATGACCACCACGCTGTGCTTTTTGTCGCCGAACAGCTTGCGAAACGCCACATCGTTGGTGGGGTCGAAAAAAGGCCCGCCGGTGTTTTTCGTCATGATCGTTGTTCCTCCGCGCCCTTGTCTGGCCGCGTTTGCTCCCACTCCTGCTTCATTGTACCATCCTGCTCGTCGTTGTGGTTCACGCGGGCCCTGGTTTGGCTCCAATTAGCCGTGCGCCGTCCAGCTCTGGTCGTTCGGGGAGCGGTTGTTGACTTTTACGGGGCGTTTGCGCAGTCTGATGCAAAGGGCATGGGGCTGTAGCTCAGTTGGGAGAGCGCTTGCATGGCATGCAAGAGGTCGTCGGTTCGATCCCGATCAGCTCCACCAGCCACTGCGCGGCTTTGCTTGCTTATCGGAAGCCCTTTGCTTCACAACGCGTTTGCTGGAATAAGTGCAATGTCTCTGGGGGTTCTCCATACCGGATGACAAAAAAGAGGAAGCGGAGTTGTGATGGGCAAGAGACAAAAAGGATGGTGAGGGGGTGCTGTGCCACCACCATAGGCTATGTGAGAGGTTTTGATGCCGCCAGGCAAAGGGTTGAGGCTTGTAAAAAAGAGCTAGGGCGTTTGCAGGACGTTTGCAAAGAGCTGGGTTGCGTGTCACAAATCACGACGGACGATAGAACAGACCGTCTCCCCGATCTTCCTGTTTATCAAGAGATCTCCTGTCGTCAAGGCGCGTTTTGATGATTTATGGTTGCCTCGTCGCGCAGGGTTTTCAAAAAGGCATCCATCCACTCGCTGCGGTGCATCCACGTGAGTGAGGCTTGCAGGGTATCTTTTTCCTTGTCGAAGTTTTCTTCCTTGGGCCGCTGTCTGTCTTTGAGCCGCACGAGATAGAGCATCTTGCCGCTTTTGACCAGGCCGTCGTGGAGAGGCTGTTTGGCGCTGAGCTCGAAGGCAACGCGCGTCACTTCGGGCGCCGTGCCGATGCCGGGGATGTAGCGCGTGTTGCGTGCGAAAAATTCCGACGTTACCAAAGCAGGTGCGTTGGTTGCCTTGCGCTTGCCGCCTTTGGGGACTAGGAATCCCTTGGTTTTTAGCCGGGTAGGCGACATGCCGTTTTTAAGCTGTTGCAACAGCGCACGGCCATGCTTTTCAGCGGCGGTGGCGGCTTGCCGCTGCCGCCACAATTGCGTTGCGATGTCGTTGCGGACTTCTTGCAACGGCTGCTTGCGCGCCGGTTGGATTTCTCGCGCTTGAATGATGTGGTAGCCGAATCGCGTCCGCACGACTTCGCTGACCTCGTCGGGCTTGAGCATAAAGGCCGCGTCGGCGAACGGTTTCACCATGTCCTTGCGCGTAAAAAAGTCTAGCTCACCGCCTTTACCAGCAGTGGAATCCTGCGAGACTTCCTTGGCGACCGCGGCGAAATCCTCCTTGTTTTCCACGATGCGCTTGCGTGCTTGCTCAACCTTTTGTCGCGCTTGCTCTTTTTCCTCCGACGATGCCTTGTCGCTCACTTTGACGAGAATGTGGCGCGCTCGCACCTTTTTTGGGGTGCGATAGCGTGACGGATGGCTGTTGTAGTCTTTCTCAATCTCCTGCTCGTTCGCTTTGATAAAGGCGTTGAGCTCTGACTCGGATGGGGATTTGTCCGTCCTAAAAAAGGTTTCGTCAATCCGGATCGCCTCCACGGCTACCTTGTCGTGTCGCGTTTGAAACGCCTGCCTGACTTCGGCCTCGGAGGCCCGCACGTGCCGGCGCAGGAGCTGATGCGCCGCTTGTGCCAACAGTTCACGTCGGAGCAGCGTTTCGAATTGCCCTTCGGTGGTTTGGTACACGCCCGCGACAATGCGTTGGTAAAGGGCGCGGTCAAAGGGTTGGTCGCCGCTTGTGAACTGTTCGCGAATTGTTTTCGCCAAGCGCGCGTCAGAGACAGTTAGCCCTTGCCCGCGCGCCCATTGGGCCAGGAGTTCTTGGTTGACCAGGTTGTCCAGCACTTGTTTTTTCGCCGCCGCCGCGCGTGTTTCGTCCTTGGCAAAGTCAGGGTTGTACCGACGCAGCTCTTGCACGTGATTGCGATAGGCGATTTGCAGGTGCGAGGTGGAGATCGGTTGACCATTCACAACAGCGACGTATGGGGAGTTCCCCCCGCCGCCACCCATCCACGGACCAAAGTTGATGGCAAAGACAAAAATAAGAACCGTGAAAACGGCAATGGTCAGCCACGACGAGGCATTGCGGCGTAGTAGATCCATCATCGTCTAGTACCACGGATTGAAGGGATTGCAGGATGAGTGGCGGCCAAGGCCGCCCCGGTCCCTGTTATCCCTTTGCTGCCGCTGCGGGCAAGCCTGACGAGCGGAGCAACCTCTTTTGTCATTCCTGCGAAAGCAGGAATCCATAACTTTACGTGCCGTGTTCATGGAGCCGCGATTAATCGCGGCTCTACAAGAAAAACCCACGTCTCCGGTTTGAAGAATTCTGGCTGCTAACATGGACAAAACCCTTTTCAACCCGCTTCGCGCACAAGCGCACCCACTCTGTGATATCGTGACGGAGTGTACCATGCCGTACCGTGCCGTACCATATCGTGCCGCTGCATGTCGGCACATGCCGTCGGGTGTGGCATTTGGCCGAGGTAGAGGATGAGCGGACTTGGCATGACGAGTTGGCTGCATCACGCGTTCTCGCGTGATGTTGCCATTGACATGGGAACTTCTAGAACACTGCTATTTTTGCAGGCGCGCGGCATTGTGGTGAACGAGCCCAGCGTGGTGGCGCTGCATCGCAAAAAAGAGGGGCGTAAGCGTATTGTCGCGGTAGGGCAAGAAGCCAAGGACATGCTCGGCCGAACCCCCAAGAACATTGACGTGATTCAGCCTATCCAAAAAGGCATTATTTCCGACTTCGACGCCACCGTCTGCATGCTGTCGCACTTTATCGAACAGGTGCAGGGCAAGATGACCTTTTTTAAGCCTCGGGCCGTGATTACCATCTCGGTGGGGACCACCGAGGTAGAAAAGCGCGCCGTGAAAGAGTCCGCCGAGTCGGCCTACACCGGCGAGGCTGTTCTCATTGAAGAACCCATGGCCGCGGCCGTGGGGGCGGGCATGTCCATCACGGAGCCGTCGGGCAACATGATTGTCTGCATCGGCGGCGGCACCACGCAGGTGGCGGTGATCTCCCTAGGCGGCATTGTGTTTAGTCACTCCATCCGGTTGGGTGGGAACAATCTAGACGAAGCCATTTGCGCTTACATTAAGAAAGCCCACTCGCTGCTCATCGGCTCGGCCACCGCCGAGCAGATCAAGATGCGTCTTGGACTGGCTCGCCCCGACGATCCGTTGGTGGCGATTAAGGTCAAGGGGCGTGATCTCATCGCGGGCGTGCCGCGGGTGGTCGAGGTCAACAATCAAGAGATTCGCGAAGCGATGAGCGAGCCCGTGAACGCCATTGTGGAAGCGATCCGTCTTAGTTTGGAACGCACACCCCCCGAACTTGCCTCCGACATTGTGGATATGGGCATTGTGCTCTCCGGTGGGTGCGCGCAATTGCGCAACCTTGACGCTGTCGTGCAAAAAGAGACAGGGGTCTCGGTCCGGTTGGCGCCGGATCCCATTTGCGGTGCCGTGTTAGGCGCCGGCAAGGTGCTGAGCGAAATCGATCGCCTGCGCCAGGTGCTCAGCCGCTAGAGTAACTCCCCTGCTCCAGGCACGCAGTCCGCACCGCGGACTGCTAACGCGCTGCGTTGCCCTCCGCAGCCATCGATTTGGACCAACTCGCCGAATTGGGGACGGCGTGCTCGGAGGTGGAAGAGCTTGGGGACCTTGCGCTTCTTGCCTTTCCACAGCCCCGCGTCACGCATCCACTTGCGGAGTGTTTCCCTGGAAACGTGGATATCGTGGAGTTCCGAGAGCTTTTCGCACGCCAAGGTGGGTCCGAAGTCGCTGTACCGATCGCGGATGAGTTGCACAACCCGTTGGTGGACGTCGTGGGAGATGCGGTTGTTGCCGGGCTTGCCGCGTCGTTTGGAGGGCAATTCCTTCGGCGCCGTGTTGTCGAAAGCGTTTCACCAAGGTTTTGGTTTGGCGATAGCTCAAGCCTAGCTTTTCGGAAGCCTCCACTTGGGAGATGCGTTTCTCCACGCAGTGTTGAAGAATCCCGACCCTATCTACTTCCTTGTGGCTCAAAACAACTGTCTTCCCCATGCTTCCCTCCCTGCTCTCTCTAGGAGGAACAAAGGGGAAGTTTTAACTTTGCCTGATCGGGAAGTTATCGCTTTGCGCTAACAGACTCATACAAAGGCCTTTACGCGACCAAACAAGAATGTTACCGCTAATACCAGGATTTCAAGGGATTGACGGGATCGTCGGCTCGAATTTAGGGGTTCATGGGATTGATTCGGATACACAATCTGTGGTTTGTGGTGATGCTCGCGGCCGCGCACGCGTTCGCGGCGTCGGGTGAGGGTCCCAACGCGCTGCCGCAACAAGCGCGAGGCGCGGATCTACCGCCGCTCCCCCCACCCGTGACAACCCAAGAGGATCAAGAGCCGCAAGAGGCCGGCAAGGGGCTGACTCCGCGGCAGTTGGAAGCGATCAGGCGAGAGATTCGGCGGGAGTTGCGCGAGGCGAATGAACATACCTCTGTTCGTCATCCTGACGAGCGTAGCGAGGAAGGATCTCTTCATGGTGCGCAACGCGGGGAGATGCTTCGCTCCGCTCGGCATGACAGGTCAAAGGAGTGGAGCAAGCCCAAGGACCCTAAGTTGAACTTCGTGGAAATGGGTGGATACTTTCGCACACGTCCGCAAGTGTTTTTCCGTCCCGATCTCGGCACGTTTATCCCCAAGGACGGCGATCAGTTTGGCTATGGCACGTCTCAATTTCCTCCGCCGCTGTCCTCCTACCGCAATGACCCGGGCGCGGCGAACGACCCCGAAGCCAAGCGACCGTCGGACGTTGTTTTTTCCACCGACATGCGGCTGCGACTTGATCCCACGTTTCATGTCTCCGAGCGTGTGCGGGTGGGGCTGACGCTAGACGTGTTGGACAATTTGGTGTTTGGCTCCACGCCGCGCGTTCCTGCTGGTGCCTATACGCCGCACACGGCGCCGGTTGCGTTTCTCAATCACGGTCAGTCGCCGCCCATTCCCAGCATTAACACCGACTATGGCTCGGCGCTGGCCGTCAAGCGGGCCTGGGGCGCGGTTTCTACCCCTGTTGGCGAGTTGCGCTTCGGTCGCGTGCCCTATCACTTTGGCATGGGGCTGCTCTACAACGCGGGCGAGGGAATTAACGACGATTTCTCCGACACCATCGACGGGTTTTTGTTCGCCACCGATCTTCCCGGCGGTTTGCGGCTTATCCCCGCTTACTCCGTTGAATTCGCGGGTCCCACGACAAGCACCCATATGCGCGATCAACGCGTGGCGGTGGACTCGCCCATGCAAGAAGGGCCGCGCTATGACTTGGATCCGTCGGACAACGCGCACGCCGCGTTGCTCACCCTGCGGGGCACGGTGGGCGACGCGGAAGCCTTTAGTCCGCTGTCGCGGGACGTGGGGTTGTTCCACTACGGTTTGCTGTTTTCTTATCGCAATCAGGCACTGGATGTGCGTGAGGCACAACCGTCGAATACGCCGTTTGACCAAGTGAGCGACAGCCAAGTCAACCGCGACGGGCATGCCGGTTTGGGTTCGGTGTGGCTGCGCGGCCAGTGGGGGAGCTTGGACATTCGCACCGAAGCCGTGGGTGGCGTCGGTGTCATCGGTGATACCGACGATTTGGTGCAACAAGGAGCTGAATCCGTCGGATCGCTGCGGCTGCTCATGGGCGGTGTTGCGCTTGAGTCCGACTACGGTTTTTTACGGAATCGACTCCGGATAGGTCTTGACGGAGGGTGGACTTCCGGCGGTTTGCGTGGTTTGGACTTTCGCAATTTGGGATCCTCGCGCGTGACCGCGTTCACGTTCCACCCCTCGTACCACGTGGACTTGCTGTTGTTTAAACGCGTTCTGGGCGGCATGACGGGCGCGGGTTACCTCAGACCCCATATTGGCGGATTTTGGGAACATTTTCTCATTCGCCTTGACGGTGTGCCCTCCTTTGCCAATGTGGCCGGTACCACGCCGGGGGGCAGCAACTTCTTGGGGCTGGAGTTCGACGTCACCACGGCTTATTTCACCAAGGATCACTTTCACCTGCAGCTACAGTACGGCATGTTGATTCCCTTTGCCGGTTTGAATCACTCGGCCGCGTTGCGTGACGAAAACCCCAATATCTTCGAGAGCTACGGCAGAGCCAAGCTCGCGCACACGTTGCAGTTCCTGTTGGGCGTTTCGTTCTAGTACTGCGGATCACACGGATTGAAAGGATTGTCGGATAGTGGAGATGGCAGCGGCAAAATCGAACGCTTTGGCCCAACCATTTATCCTGCAACTCCTTCAATCCGTTGAATCCTGGTGCTACACTGCAATGAGTTCCAGGCAGTTGGGCGGGGAGCGATGGCCGAGCGGCTTAAGGCGCGCGCCTGCTAAGTGCGTACGGGGGCTCCCCGTCCCGGGTTCGAATCCCGGTCGCTCCGCCACGTTAGCTCTGCTTGGTGGCTCGTTGCCGTGTTGGTCTAAAGCGGTTCTCACTCAAGGTTGGCAGAGTGTTCTTCTCAGCCGTGGAAATAAAAGCGCTTGTCACGGAGTTGTAGTGAGTGAGGAACAAGCGACTCCAAGACCGTGAAAGCAGCATTCACCCACCCCAAATGGCTCCTTGTCTTGTGCGTGGCGGTGTTGATGGCGATGAACGTTGTCTTGCTGCCCAGCTGTAGCGGCGGTGCGCGGGGGGATGCCGAGAAGCTGTCTGTTTCCGGCCCCAGCAAGAAAGATTTGCAAAAAAGCTGCGAGGAGTATGGGGATTCGGATCCGGAGTACAAAAAAATAGAAGAGAAAGTCGAAAAAGGAGAGGAAGTCGAACCGAAAGAATACAATAGGGATAAAAAAAGCTGCGATAAGCTGCCCCACTGCACGTGGTGGAAAAACGAGGAAAATCAAAAAGACGGCGTGTGTGTCAAGACTTGCGACAAACTCACTCCGG
>JBCCEG010000049.1:0-8564 GCA_039030455.1 Myxococcota bacterium
AACTTCGCTCGCGACGTTTTGAGGCAGTCTGTATTGGGCGGGTTGGTTTGCTTGGGCGTCGTGTTTTTTTTCATTACCGTGCCCCTCTTTGTCATCCTGACGTGTCGCAATGCGGGGAGATCCTGTGTTTTGCTCAGGGTGACGGGAGGGGTCGTTCGTTGCCCTCTCGACCTGCTCTGTTTTGTTGGAACGATTGGCGGCAAAGCCGCTCGCGGCCCCTTCGGGGCGTTGTGGTTTTCCAAAATGATTGGCAGAAAGGGGTCCCCGCAAAGTATCGGAGCGAAGCGACGAACTTTGTGGGGAAAGAGCAAAAGGGGGCATCGCCCCCAGCCAGGGGGTGGTGGCCAGGAAGTCTCGCAGGGTGTGGATGAGATGGCGTATGACGCGGTCGGCCTCGCGGAAGCGCACATGTTGTTTTTGCGGATGGACGTTGACATCCACGTCGGTGCCGGGCAGCACAATGTCTAGCGCGCACAATGGCAGACGACCCACTTCAAGCAGTGTGCGGTAGGCCGTGCGCACCGCCTGGGTCAGTTGCGGGTCGTTGACGCAGCGGTGGTTAACGAACAGCTTGATGCCTCTGCTGTCGCGGCGGGTTATGAGAGGCGCGGCGATGTAACCCGACACCGCCAGATCCTTTGCTTGGCTATAAAAGGGGTAGAGCATGCCGCGGGTGTTTTGGCCCAGGCAGGCCACGGCGCGCTCCATGCGTTGGGGATGTTGCAGCGGGGCGTGGGGGGGGACCGGCTGGATGTCGAGCGCGATTTTGTCTTCGTTGCGCACGCAGAGACCGACATGGTGGGCGGGCAGGGCGATGTCGCGCACGGTGCGCTCGACGGCCGCGTTTTCCCATCGGGCTGTTTTCAGAAACTTGCGCCTGGCGGGTGTGTTGAAAAACAAGTCGCGAATCTCCACGCGCGTGCCCACGGGAGCGCCCACGCGGCACGTTTGCAGAATGCGACCTCCTTCGATCCGTAGCTGCGTGGCGCTGTCTTGATCAGCCGCGCGCGTGGTCAAGGTCTTGCGCGACACGGCGGCGATGGCCGCCAACGCCTCGCCGCGGAAGCCGAACGAAGCCAGCGAGCCCAGATCCCCCAGCTCGCGCAGCTTGCTGGTGGCATGGCGTTGGATACAGACGCGCGCGTCGGCTTCCGTCATGCCGTGACCGTCGTCGGCCACCAACAAGCGTTTGACACCACCGCCTTCGATGTGGATATCAATGTGGCGCGATGCGGCATCGAGCGCGTTTTCCACCAATTCCTTCACCACGGACCACGGTCCGTCCACCACTTCGCCGGCGGCAATTTGATTGGCGATGGAGGGATTGAGAACACGAATGGATGCCATTTTTTTGTCATTCCCACCCCTGGTCGGGGTCCGTTTTTCTGTCATTCCTGCGCAAGCAGGAATCCATTCCTCGATTAATCAACCGCTGCCGTGCGTTCCAACAAGAGTGAGTGCCACTTGGGCAGAACCCACAGAGGATCTCGCGGCAGGTTCACGAATTGGTCTTGTTCGTCGTCGCCAAAACACATAACGCGGCTATCCTCCAGCAATGCGCAGCCGTGAGCGCGTCCGATATCAAAGCCTAATACGCGTCCATCGGGCAAGGTATTGGGAGGGAGCCGTGTCCCATTGCCTGCCGCGTTTTGCGCCCCTTCGGGCTGCTCTTGTTCCGTGACAAAATCCGTCGCTTTTCCACCGAAACAATGCAAGCGACCGTTGTCGCGGCGCCGCGCGCAGGCGAAGTTGCCACCGGCGGCCACGGCGTCGAATCGAGCGGATCGTTGTGGCGCGTCTTGCAAAACGGATTGGTTGTCACCCCATGCCCAGGGATGGCCCCCGTTGTCTAGGGCCACGGCGTAGCCTTGCCCGACCGCGATTTCACGCATGGCGGCCCGGGGTGAAGCCGCTAGCGCGAGATCGCCAAAGCAGATAGGCAAACCGTTGGGCCATAGTCCGCAGCATGCATTGCCGCGGCAGGCAATACGCCGCAACCGTCTGCCCACGGGCGCGCCCGATGGTGTGTTGCCGCCGCAGACCAACACCGAGTCCCGATTGAGCAGGCAGATGAAACGGTCGCCCAGGGCAATGTCCGCGACCCTCGTGATGAATCGTAGCTGCTGGAATCCCCGCAAGTCGCCATAACGGTCGCTGCCCCAGCAGTCCAGCCGATCTTGCGTGGTAATGCCGCAGGTGATGAGCCCGTTGGCCGCCAGGCGTTTAAATTGCCGCTTATCATTTTCCCCGCCCGGCATGCCTTGCCGTTGCCCTTGGCCGGCGTTGCCCCAGCAGACAGGTTGTTGCCGATCGTCGAGGGCGCAGGCATGAACGTCGCCCACCGCCACGGCATGGCGAAAATCCACCTTGCCACAGCCGGCGGCCGTTACCGCCAAGATACCAAGGGTCGCAAGGACTGACGCGCACGGATGACGGTTCATCGATCTCCTTGTCGTAGAGGGCTCCCTATTTTGCATCTCCCCCACGCTAGCATTCTTGCCCTTTCCCCTTCAACGTGCCTGGACCACGGATGGGTAGGATTTAAGGATTTCACGGATACAGATGGGTCAGCGGCAGGTTCATATCTGTGTCATCCTTTCATCCGATGAGTCATCCGCGCCATCCTGATCATCCGATGAATCAGCGGTACAGACACTTGATCGACGCCTATTTGCACCAAGAGCCGTGTCAAGGCTATCGGGACTGCATCGCCGCGCTTGACCGACGCGCGCGGGAGGGCGATGCCGACGCGACCCGTGAGTTGGCCTGGCGTTTTCAACCGCTCACGTTCGGCACGGCCGGTTTGCGAGCGCTCATGGGCGCCGGCGACGGGTTGATGAACCGGGTGACGGTGGCGCGGGTTGCTTGGGCATTGGGCCAACATCTGCTTGCGCGCGCAAGAGAGCCCGGTCGCCGGAATCCATGTAGGCAAGGAATTGTCATCGGCCACGACGCCCGCCATGGCAGTGAACAATTCGCGCAAGACATGGCGGCGGTCTTAACGGGTCTTGGGCTGCATGTCCATGTGTTCGACAGCGTCACGGCCACGCCGTTGTGCGCGTTCGCCACCAAGCACTTGGGGGCCGTCGCGGGCGTGATGGTGACGGCCAGCCACAACCCCGCCGGCGACAACGGCATCAAGTTCTACCGCGCCGACGGCACGCAGATCAATGAAGATGACAGCGAACCTATAGCCGCTTGGTTGGCGCGGTCGCCCGCCCTCGGGTCCATGAGCCGTTTATCCACGGCGGAACAATACCGAGAAGGTCCGCGGCACGATATCGCCCCGGCGGTGACGGACGCCTACCTCGCCGCAATGGATGCTTGGAGTTTGCATCCTCAACCCCCCGCCTCTCTGCGGAAGCAAGGGTCCGTGTGGATTCCTGCTTTCGCAGGAATGACAGAAAAGGGCTGCGCTCAGGATGACAAAAGGGGCGCGGCGAGAACAAAAAACAGCGGCAAGCAAAGGCACGCAGTGCCCTCTCTGCGCATTGTCTATACGCCGCTGCATGGTGTGGGGGGTGAGCCGGCGCTGCGGGCCTTGGCGAGGGCGGGATTCACGGATGTGCACGTGGTCCCCCGCCAAGCGGCGCCGGACGGGGACTTTCCCACCGCGCCCGCGCCCAACCCCGAGAACCCTCGCGTCTTGCGGCTTGCCATGGAGTTAGCCGATAAGGTCGACGCGGACTTGATTTTGGCCAACGACCCCGACGCCGACCGTCTGGCCGTCTGCGCGCGGCACCCGCGTACGGGCGCGTGGGAGCCGCTGTCGGGCGACGCCGTGGGCGTTTTGCTGGGCCACGCGGTGATTGAGCGGTTTTGTTGTTCTCAAACACGTAGAGACGCGATTAATCGCGTCTCTACCGCCCCGGGTCATGTTGTATCGACGATCGTGTCGTCGCGGATGCTGGAGCGCATTGCCGGGCATTATGGTCTGCATTACGTGCAGGCGCTTACAGGGTTTCGCCACATCGCGGCTGCTTCGCGGCGACTCTCTGAAGCAGGAAAGGGACGTTTTGTATTTGGCTACGAGGAGTCGTTGGGCTATTGCGTGGGCGATACGGTGCTAGAAAAAGACGGCATCGCCGCGGCCGTGCGCTGCTCGGAGCTGGCATCACGGCTGTTGGCGCGGGGCAGGACATTGCACGAGCAGCTGGACCAACTAGCGCTGCGGTGGGGGCTGCACCAGGGGGGGCAGTTTTCCGTAGGGTTTGCCGGGCCCGCCGCCGGCGAGTCCATGCGCGCGGTGATGCGACGCCTGCGTGAAGATGGGGGTTTAGCGGACACGCTGGCGGGTAGTTCGGTTGTGCGCCGCCTAGATCTGCTGGAGCAGCCCTTGGCCGGGCACCGCGCCGCGGACGTGCTGGTGTTCCATCTGGCCGACGGCGGGCGGTGGATTGCACGGCCCAGCGGTACCGAGCCCAAGGTGAAGTTTTACGTGGAATATGTACGGTCGGTGGGGACGCTAGCCCAACTCGACGCGGCCCGCGCGGAGCTTAGCGCGCGCATTCAGGCCCTGCGAGAGCGGGTCCTCAAGGGATTTGGCGGCGAGTCCGCTTAACAGCGCCCGGCATTCCCGAGGATGGAGACGCGATGAATCGCGTCTTTACGAGCGGAAAACACACGAAAATGGGGAGATTCTTCGCGCTGCGCGCTCGGAGTGACAAAATGAGGAAAGCCGCATAGAGCCTGCCTCAAACAACCAACAATGATCTAAAAACAAGGGTTCTCGGCTCTTGATCGAGTGGTTAATCGCTGGTCGAGTCAAGTAGAATGGAATAGAAGGGGCCTTGCCGTGTGTTAAGCCACATAACGGCAAGAAAGCCGCTTTAACCAGGAGGGAACCATATGCAGAACACAGAGCCATCTTTTACGCCCGCGAAAGCACCCGTGAATCAGCCCCCTACAGGGCAAGGACCTGATATGCAAGCGTTTGAAAAAGAAGTCATGCCCCATGGCGATGCGTTGTTTGGCGCCGCGCTGCGATTAGCAAGATCGTGTAGTGATGCCGAAGATTTGGTTCAAGAGACATATCTAAAAGCCTTTCGTTCGTTTGGCCAGTTCCAGGTAGGAACCAACTGCAAGGCGTGGCTTTTTCGTATTTTGACCAACACCTTCATCAACAAGTATCGTCGCCGCATCAAGGAAAAAGAGATTCTTGAAAAAGAAATGTATGCCTCGCGGCTGTTTGCTTCTACTGATTGGGAAGAGCAGCAGCTCGAGGGGTCGCCGGAAGCAACGCTAACGAATCGATTCCTGTCGGATGAGGTTCTAGCCGCGTTGCAAAAGGTGCCGGCTGATTTTCGCCGCATTGTGCTGCTGTCCGATCTGCATAATTTTTCGTACCGGGAAGTTGCGCAAATGGTCCATATTCCCATTGGCACCGTGATGTCGCGCCTTTTTCGCGGCCGCCGCATCTTGCAGGAACATTTGTTCGGCTATGCTTCGCAACAGGGCGTGATTAAACCCTCGGAGCAAGAAGCGGCCGATGACATCCCCTTTTCTCTTGCTCTCTACCGCAAGCGGAAGGACGACGCCCGCAAAATGGTCCACTGATTCATGGATTGATGGGATTGTCGGATAGCGAGGACGACGGCAAGACAGCCTGAAGAGAGTGGGGACGGCAGGGGGCACGTCCTCTCTAAGCTGTTCATCTGATAATCCTGTCAATCCGTGAATCCGCGGCCCAGCGCCGAACGATGACAAGGGCCAGCGCGAACCACAGCAGCTGGAGCAAGATGACGGCATGAGGAATGTAAGTGTCGGCCCCCACATGAAGGAGTGCCATCAGCAGTAACGCCGAGCCGCCTTTGGAAAGACGAAAGATCAAAACATCGATACACGCCTTGCCTTTGGTTTTTTCATCGCGGTTCAACTTCACGTACAGCAATTCGCGTCCCAGGCGCAGCAGAGAGTAATCCAGTGTTTTGCCGCTCACGTAGACGCTCGCAACGGTAATCGCGGCAGTGGCCATGTGAGCCAGCATGCTCGCGCCCATGAGAATAGGGACCGAGGCAAAGACGGCCCCCAGCCCCAGGCCTTGAATCAGCGGCGCAAAGCCTAGCTGTAGCGCCGCCGCCAGGGCCGTGATCAAAACGCGGATGTTGCCGGTAAACGCCGTGCGAGCGTCGGTGTCTGGGTAAGTCTGTTGCACAAAAGCGTTGAACTCGTAGTCCAGGAACGTGATGCTGGTTTTGGCCACCAACATCAAAAGCAGCAAGGGAAAGAGGTAGCGACTGCGCCACACGACATGAAAGCTTGTACTGACGCGAGCAGGGTCGCGTGGTGGGGGCATGCCTTCATGGCCGGTGCGCCATAGGTGCCATGCTGGTCCCGCGCAGGCCGCCAAGGCGGGGAGCGACCACCACGCCATGGCATGGGTGCCGACGCGAGACACGAGCATTCCCGCTACCGCATGCCCTGTCAGGGTGCCGATGGTGCCGACGGCCAGCAACCACCCGTAAGTCCGTTTTGCCTTGTCAAAAGAGAAAATCAAGGCGGCAAAGCTCCAAAACATTTGCACCAGGACAATGATGTAGGTGTCTTTCCAAGCCTTGAGAGCGAAGACGGCCCCCGACCAACCCGCGCCGTATGCCGCCAACAGCGCCAGATTCAGCACGCCCGTGCTAATTCCCGCGATGCCCAGCAAGGTGATGACGCGGGTGCGGTGGTTAACGCGGTTGTACAGGTGGACGGCCGCCAAGGTGAAGCATGCTGTTAGCAACCACACATGCGTCAGACGGTCGCTATGGTAGTGTCGCAGAAACAGAGAATCCACGCAGACGCACAGCAAACCATAGTGCAGCATGAGCAAGAACCCAAGGACTGCCAGCGCGGCCAGGGGCCCTCTAGTAGCGGAATTCATGGGATGTGGAGGCGGTAGGGATTATGAATTATGAATGATGAATTATGAGTCTCTTCCATGACGTTTAGATTCTCATAACTCATAATTAATGATCCGTACGATTTCTGGTACTAGGCGCGGCAGAAATGCCGCAGACCGGCCCAAAGTACGGCAACGGAAAATAGGGCGCACAAGCCGCCCCAAAACCAATAGGGCAGGACTAAGGCTTGGGCCATCATAGCCACGTCCGACGGCATGGGGCCGCGTGATGTGTGTGCCACGGGGGTGAAGAGGTAGTCGGATCGAGAGAACACACTGCAGGCTAGCTGGACCGCGAGAAAGACAACCGTTAACTGGGCCAGCCATTCTCGCCGCTGCCGGGCAATAGCTAGACAAGCACCGGCCAGAATCGCCACGAACACCCATGCGAACATGCCTCTAACCACTAAAAGCTCCGCAACGATAAGCAATGCGCCTAGAATGCCGAGGCTAATCCGCGCCAGCGTTGTGTTTCGCCCGACGGTAAATAGCATCGCCGCCGCGATCGCGGGGCCCACCAGCCCTCCGGCCGCCACCGCGGCCTGGGAGACACGACCGGATACGCCGCCGATGTTCGCCACGCCGGATCCGTCGGGCCACATGTGGAACGAGTGAAAGTGGGCTCCCACGGCGACGGCCGTGATGCCGTGTCCCATCTCGTGCGCTAAGGTAGAAAGGAGCAAAAACGGGTATCCCACAATGCGGCCAAAGGGGATGATGTAGACCGCAAGCGTTAGCACCACACTGCCCAGCAGCACCATGCGGGCACGTTTGCTAATGGATGATGCCATCTGTCGTTTTCTCTCCAAGAGCCGCGTGGCGGGTTTTGTTCAGGATGTCTTGAGTTTTCTGATGCGGTGGGGCGACAGGCGGGTTACCCTGGCGATGGTCGCTAGGGAAATGCCTTCGCTCAACAGGCCGCGCGCCGTTTCCAGCTTGCCCTCTAGTTTGCCTCTCTCCAGGCCCTTTTTCAGACCTGCTTGCGTTAGCATGTTCGCGATACTCATTGTTTTGCTCCTCACCACGCCGTGCAGGCGGTTATTCAACTCCTTACTATCTTAACATCCTCGGCCGAGCTGGTTACACCCGACCGCAAGGTGTACAGCCAGGTCGGCCCCGTAAACATGAGCCTCCCCTTCTCCCCGCACAGGGCCCACGCTAGTGGGCCCTTGGCTCTCACGGGCCGCGGCTCGAAGCCATGGCCTCGCACAGCGTCGCGCCGCCGGGCGTGCCGTAAAGGCGGGTCAAGGCCGGTTCCGCCTTGGCCAAGATGCCTATCTTGTCCGTCTTCGAGCAGACCACCTGTCCACGTCAGCCCGCTTATATCTGGTTCTGTGATCGCATTGGTGCGATCATCGTCCAGAGACGTTTGGATGGCGGGGGCAAAGACGCCGTTCAGCCTGCTAGGTGAAAAACCTGTGCGAAAGATTTAGCGCTTGCCCCCTTGTTTCTTAGAGCGGAGAGTATCGGCAGGACAAGGCTGATGCCCGGATCCTGTATATAAGACTGCTCATGAGCGAGATGCTATCAAAATGTTTCCGGCAAAAAAACAGCAACAAAATGATTGTCACTCCTGCGAAAGGGGCCTTCCAAAAAGGTCCCCGCGCTGCTTTTCCGATGAAAAGTTGGCGAAATGCCCCAAAATGGATCCCTGCCCCTGCTCGGGGGCAGGGGTGACAAC